>JAEENR010000088.1 GCA_016283885.1 Verrucomicrobiota bacterium | reverse complement strand
CAGATTGGAGTCGATCGCCGTACCGTCGAAGTTGTCTTCCAGTTTCACACCGGCAGGTTCCACACTGGCTACGTTCAGCACATTGGTAGGAATAACATTATCGATCTCGCTAATGGTGACTGTGGCTTTACCCGGAATACCGCGTGTGAGTGTGACCGCTTTTTCCGTTTCGCCTTTAGCAAAGGAAACTGTGGCCGGCACACTTACGATGCTGGGATCCGAGCTGTTCAGACTCACTGTCGCCGGAGTGGCGGAGGCACTGATCTTGATGATCACTTCTGTGCTGTCTTGAGTCAGATCGATATCGTCACGTTCAAAGGAAATGGTATCAGACGTATAAACCTTCAGAGGACCAAAGGCGGCGTTCACATGGTCGCCCAAAGTCGCTCCGGCCATCGGAGTACGGGCATAAACGCCCAGCGCGACCGCGATATTCTCACTGAAATTCAGCGGGAATGTCTTGCCAAGAACCCATGTCGGCTCTGCCGTCGCGGGATCTCTCAGATAGACACTGGCTTCGGAACCATTGGCAATGATACGCATATCGAGCATACCATGTAAATTGTCCGCGAAGGTCTCATTGAGAATGGACAGATCATACCCCACATTGGAGGGGTTGTTGACCGGATAGTCTGTGCCCAGACCGGAATAAGGATTGTAACCCCAGTTGGATTCGCCCATGTTGTCCGCGAAGAGCAGCCACTTGGATTTATCGGGGGCGATCAGCCACACACCGCTGCGGGTAGCGGCTCCGGACTGAGAGCCTTGTGTTTCCTGGAACATACGAGTGGTCTCGACCACCAGCGGTTTGTCCGCTGTAGCGGTAAAGGTCGGTACGGTCACCAGAGAAAAACCGGGCCAGTAACCGCGATCATCACCCTGTCCATCGTTATCGCCGGACATCGATAAAGTACCGGCACCATCGGAGTAAAACTCGAAGGTTCCTTTGCAATCCATGTAGATTCCGGAACCAAAGCAGCCGTCATCGGCTTTCCATCGAGTCGCGTCTAAGGTATTGATATCAAAATATTGATCCCAATCCTCAGTAAACAGCACATCCGCCTGCGTCGCGAGCGCAGAAACCATCAGTGCCGCTAAGAATGTTAATTTTTTATTCATAATTTCGTATACGGTTTGAACACACCATCGGTGCTTTTCCTGAATTTTATTCAAATTCAAACGATTTCAAAAAGCCTCGACAGTGCATCAACGCATTAGTGATTTTGTCAGAAAAGGTCAATAAATCAAGCCCATTACACCCAAAAAAAGACAAAAATTGAGAGAAATTGGAAGAATCTTTCAAAAATAGAATAATTTATTGAAAATAAATATATTATAAGAATAAAAATGATTCAGTCTCTGCCTCGCTTCATGACTTCCAGTATGATTCCTAATATCTGTTTGCCCTGATCATGAGCATTCGCTCTTGAATTTTTTTGGAAACACGCTATTTTCTTTATAGAAAACCCATTGAAAATGGGAATTATACGTATGCAAAATCATAAAATGATCACCGTGCTGCTGGGTCTGGCCTTAACGGCAGCGATAGCACAGGCGGCAAAGCCGACCATCAGCTATAAAACAGATGGATCGAACCTAATAATAACCTACACTGGAGAGCTTTATCTGAGTGAAGATGCGATCAGCTGGAGTAAGCTGGAATCCGCTTCCAATCCCTATCAGATAACAATGAGAAACAAAAAGCTGTTTTTCTGCTCGAAAGAGACCTCAGATAATAAAAACTTCACGATCCAACTGTCGGATACGGTAAGCTTAGATATGATCTGGATCGAGCCGGGCACATTCATGATGGGCAGTCCCGAAGACGAGCTGGGCAGAGACCCCGAAAAAGAAACCCTGCACGAAGTGACCCTGACAACGGGCTATTGGGTGGGCAAATATGAAGTGACTCAAAGCCAGTATGAAGCGGTAATGGGAACGAATCCTTCTCGTAATTATGGTGTTGGGGATGACTATCCTGTGTATTATGTGAGCTGGAATGACGCGATGGATTTCTGCGCCAAACTGACAGAGGCCGAAAAGGCGGCAGGCCGATTGCCGGCAGGATATGAATACACCCTGCCCACCGAGGCACAATGGGAATATGCCTGCCGGGCCGGAACGACGACCGCTCTGAATAACGGAAAAAATTTGTCAGATATGGACAAATGTCCCGAAATGGATGAAGTGGGCTGGTATGGATACAACAGTGACCGAACCAGTCATCCGGCAGGAGAAAAGAAGCCAAATGACTGGGATCTCTATGATATGCATGGGAATGTGCAAGAATGGTGCTTCGACTGGGGTGAAGAGTATCCAACCTCACCGGTAGTCGATCCAACAGGACCGGACATAGGCTATTATCGCGTATTTCGCGGAGGCAGCAGATCCACCCGCGCCTATGCCTGTCGTTCCGCGTCTCGAACATACTTTGGTCCCGACTACACGGCTAATAATTTAGGGTTCCGCGTGGCGCTGGCTCCGGTGAAATAGAGGCTTTTTGAGCTGAAAACAAAGATCCCCGACGGTTTTTACCCCGCCGGGGATTTTTTTAGAGCACAGATGAATACTGATTTACACAGATCTATCTTACAGAGAGACGGTAATAGACCTCTGTCTCATCTGTTTTGACCGGCACTTCATAATAACAGGTACCATCGCGGATCTCAGCCTCACCGGCCAGGATCCACCTGTCTCCCGTTGAAGACGACTGAAATTCCAGCTCGGCCCGTGACGAAGCCGCCCAGCGGAGGATCAGATGACCGTTTTCATAAGTATAAGCCAGCTCCGGCGATTCCACCGGCACCGGCGCGGCTCCCCAGACATTGACCTCGCGGAAGCTGACCCAAACCGCGTCACCACCCGCGCGGGCAAAAAGTCCGACTCCCAGACGGATCCCCTCGCTGACCGGGAAATCCAGAGTCAGTCCCTTGACACCGTCAATGGTGAAGACTGCCTCTTTTCCGTTCAGCGTCACTGAGATAAGATGACTGCCACCATCGCTGAAGGAACTAAACTCGCTGACACTGTTGACCACGCCATTGTCCTTGTCGTTCGAAGCACCAGTCCGCTTGTTCCAGCCCCAGCCGTAATTTCTGCTGTCGTAGCACTCCGAGAAATTGATCCATCGGGTGCCGTCCGAGCTGCTGAGCACGATTGAACAGCGCGCGCCTGAGATCCCTTGGGGATAGCCAAAACCCTCGCGATCGACCTCAAAAATAAGAGGCGATGATTCACTGGCGCTGTAGGTATCTGTCAAATAATAAGTTCTCCCCGGCCAGTATTGTCCCTGAGCAGTGAAAGCCGCGTGCAGACCATTGATGACCATATATTCCAAAACACCATCCGCCTGAGGATATTGTGAGTATTCAAAACCCCTGTTGTCAACGAGCCAGTCTCCGCTGAGATCAGGTCCCGCGAAGTCATCCGAAAACAATTTTATCTTGGAAATAATCAGTGCGGCCGGCTGACTTGTCACTGAACCGCCTTCATTGCTGACGGTTACGG
>JAEENR010000011.1 GCA_016283885.1 Verrucomicrobiota bacterium | reverse complement strand
TCCCGATCATTATTGTAATTTGGCAGCTCATTTCCAATCGAGGCGGTACTGTTGGTATCCGAACCAGCAGTTTCACTCGTCAAATCGAATGCGGATTCAAAACTGTCCGTCTGCTCCTGTAATTCTTTTTCAGCTTTTGCTTCCTCTGTTTCAGGATCTTCCGAAGCTATTCTGATTTCCACGCCTAAAGGCAGTTCTTTTTGATTCCAGCTGTTGACCCATTGCGAACCGTCATAATACCGTAGATTGAAATAGCCGATCCCTTTCGCAAAAACAGTATTGACCGCTACCTTTTGGAGGCGGTTGGTTCCTTCATCAATAAAGCCTTCCATCGCCATGTAACCTTCACTGTCTCTCAAGTTGGTATCACCATTCCATAATGAATCTCCAGCGTAAATAATATCAGATGTAACATATTCATCTGTATTGGTCGATGATGTTTCTGATGAAAATAAATTTGTTGCACCGGAAAGTAAGTCAAAGTTACTTAAAAAGCTATCCACATTATTTGTCGATGCAGTGTTCATACTGGCAGAATTAGTTTGCCCGGAAGCCGACGAACTGCTTTTGAGAGTAATGTTTTCTTCACTCCGCTCTAAAACGGACAGACCGTCACTGCCTCCTCCTATGCGATAGATCATCTTCTTATAGGTCGGCTGCAAACGGGAGGGAGATGTCTGTCCCATCGCATTGGTAATGAGGGAACCTTTCACCGGCGGTTCTAAGCGTGTAAATTCTATGGAAGAAGAGGTTCCGCTCAATCCCGGCAGCAGTTCTGAACCGTTGACAGCACAACGCAGTTCCATTCCTAGTCGGTCCATCACCAGACGAACAGCGGCTATCCGCTCCATCTCCTCCAGAGCTTGTTTTCTTAACGTGCTGGACTGCTGATAGAAATAGAGAGCAACCGTCATGATTCCAATCGCGATTGTCACAGCCAGGATCACCTCTAACAAAGTAAAACCTGACATCGGGAATCGGTTAAAAACATCCCCACGGCGGTTTTCTCTGTTAGGTGAACTGAATTTCATTCGGTTGATGAACTGTCCTCGTTTTCCTTATATAATATATACTGAATCAAACGCTTGACGATCTTTCCCTCCGGATCATGGACAGCAACCTCCACCTTGCGTATCTGAGGCAGTTCCAAACCATTTCCTTCCAGATCCATCACCTCAGTGCTGACTTCTTCGGTTTCAAGATCATAAGACCAATCCTGGAATGGTTCTTCAAACTGAGTACCTTCCACGCTCTCCGCCGCGATCACTCCCATCTGTATCTGAGAAATAACACTGACCGCCAGATTCACCCCATGAAGATTGTTTCTCATCCGCTCAACCGAATCGACCGCAGACTGTAAACCGCCCGTGATAACCGATGCCGCCCCCAAAATCAAAGCCAAAGCCATCAGCACTTCCAGTAAAACACCGCCCAAAAGATGGTGTTTCGCCTGAAACTGATTAATTTGCTGATGGATAGATATCATAATTTGGTTTTGGATACAGTATTGGTCTGCGGAGTCAGAGTCTCTGTCTCTTCATCGGGTACATCTTCTAAAAGTTCCTCTTCATTATCTTCTTCTTCAGATGATTGTTCATCTTCTCCTTCAGATGTTTTATAGATTTTCTTCTCAATCAGACCTGTGACACCATTGAGCAAAATAATCACCTTGCGGGTATCATCCTCGTCACAGGAAATCATTTCAATTTCAATCGTTTCCGAGGAACCATCTGGATAAAAGATAATGCTTTTTTCTTCTGATTCCAGCTCACTGACTTCCTCAGTGTCCAGCGTGTCCGTCACCTGATTCGTGCTTTGAAAGGAATTCGTTCCATCCTGCACATCTCCCAGTATCGCGAAGTAATTCTCTTTTTCCGCCAGAACGACTTCATTAGTATCCGTATTTTCAGACTCACCGCTCAATATCTGTTCCCGAAAGCTCGGAATCTCATCTGCCTTCCCGTCTTCTTCCATATCGGACTGTTCGGTCTGACCTTCCAAAGTCACACGAGTCACCTGTACCAAATCTTCTATTTCCTTGTCCATCCAAGAGACTTCTGGGAGATCAAGGAACACACCGGGATTGCCTATCGGGTCATTTTCTATCGCGACTTTTGGAACATAAACCACTTGTCCGGAAACATCATTAGTAGAAACAAACTTGATGATGACCCGTTTGCCGCTTTGTGCCGCTTCCGCGCTGGCAAACTTGAGCAGACTTTCAAACCGATTCGCCCCTTCTTCCAAGCGGATTCCCTTCAAGGCCGGCGACATATAAAAGACCGCCGATGCCATAAAGATCATTAAAACAACAACCACCAGCAACAGCTCTATAAGAGTAAAACCGCGCTGGTGGTTCATAAAATATAATAATTTAAGAATTAACGGGTTGGATTAATTCTCCCCGTTTGTCAATTCTTCGGCTTCATTTTCATTCACCAAAGTGATATCATCTTCGGTCTCCGCCTGACCGTCTTCACCCAAGGAATAGAGCTTATACGGCAGAGTCAAAGTCGTTCCTTCGTCTTCCAGACTCACGGTGCTGTCATCCGCCGGTTCATAAACTAAAGCATTACCCCAGGCATCTTCAAAATGGGTACCGGGTTTGAGGTACGGTCCCTGCCATTTCTCACCCAAACGTTCATTTTCAAAAGAAGGCTTAAGCATCAAAGCATTCAGACCACCTTCATCTTCAGTGGGATAGTGACCAATGTTCAAGCGATAATTATCCAAAGCACTTTGTATCTGCTGCAAAAACAGGCGGGTCGTATTCTTCTCCGCGGCTTTTTGCTGAGGAAGCACATAAACCACCAAAACCGTTGCCAGCATCATCAAAATAACGATAACCAGTAACACCTCGATCAGCGTAAAACCACTCTTCTTGTGAGAAACGGCAACGCCCCGATTTGCCAGCCAAGACCGGCACTGACAGACATTTATCTTCATAAATTATAAATCAATCTTATAGCAGACATATTCATGCCAACAGATGTCGACATCATATGCCATGAGTTAGACGAATCAGCGGATAATATTATTCAGCGTTACCGCTGAAAATAATGGATAAATCGAAAAATAAAAAAAGTGAAGATTTTCTCTTCACTCCCTCTCCTCTCCGGAATGGTGGAGCCGAGGAGGATCGAACTCCTGACCCCCACAATGCCATTGTGGTGCTCTACCAACTGAGCTACGACCCCATTCCGAACCGCTATCGCGCTTTCGCCGTTATGGCGACCCTACCGGGACTCGAACCCGGGTTATCACCGTGAAAGGGTGGTGTCCTAACCGCTAGACCATAGGGTCAGCGCAACGGGGAAGGACTCTACCAGATTCCCGTATCTTTGCAATACTAAATTGAAAAAAACTCTCTTTTTTTCGCAAAAACATCTTTTTTCTCCCTTTTGCGGGCTTTTTCATTGATATCTCCGCGCGGATACACTATTCTCTTTTCAGTTAGTTGTGCTTACATCATGAAAACAACATCTTCAATCAATCGCAGAACGTTCCTGAAGACATCTGCCGCTGCGGCAGTTGGAGCGGCTCTTTTAAATACGCAATCTTCTTTTGCTGAGGATTCTAACGAAAAAACTGTCCGCACCGCGACAGATCAGGTCACTCTGGGTAATACCGGGATCAAACTCAGTCGTCTCGGATTCGGCGCAGGCACAAACAGCGGCCAGGTTCAGAGAAATCTGGGACATGAGGAGTTCAACAAAATCATCCGTTATGCTTATGAACGCGGGATCACTTATTATGACACAGCGGAATCCTACCAGACCCATACTTGGCTGAGAGAAGCTCTCCAAGGCATTCCTCGCGAAAAGCTTTTTATTCAAACGAAGATCCCCGGTGGCGGAGTAAAAACTGCGGATGAAGCTCTTGAACGCGTGGAACGTTATCTGAAAGAGCTGGGAACAGATTATATCGATTCCCTGCTGATCCACTGCCAGGTGGCTCATGACTGGGATGAGAGGGTCAAACCCATCATGGAAGGTCTTGAGAAAGCCAAGGAAAAGAAGATGATCCGAGTCCACGGTATCTCCTCGCACAGTCTGCCGGCCATCCGCAGGGCTATCGCCTGCGACTGGTGCCAGACCATGCTGGTGCGTGTCAATCCGTTGGGGCATCAAACAGACAGTGAATCCGAACAATGGAATGCTCAAAGCTCTCCGGAATTCATCCCTAACCTGCTTTATTTGTTGCAGAAAGCTTCAGCCAAAGGCAAAGGTGTGATCGCGATGAAACTGGTGGGCAACGGTGATTTCAAAAATCCGGCTGACCGTGAGAAGACGATGCGTTTCGTGATGAATATCCCTGATATCAACGCGGCAGTCATTGGCTTCAAGAGCACTGCGGAAGTGGATGAATCCATTGAGCGCATGAACAATGCCCTCAAAGAAGCCCGAGTCGATTAAACCGGCATTGCAGGAGACAAAGTCATAAATCTTGTCTCTATAGAAAAATATCCTAAACTATAAGCGGTGACCGCAATGCGCTTGCGTCCCGCTTATGTTTTTATATCAAGGCCGTTTCTAGCGGATACATGGAATCTCAACAGAGAAAAAAAGAATGGGTGGACTATGCCAGACAGGAAATCCTGCGGCAGTGGAGGCACTTTGATGAAGATGCGCTTCGGAATAACTTTCCGCGCTACACGACCCCCGCTCTTGTTTTACCCGCTCTCCTGGAAAGGCAAAAGATAGACCTCAACGGCCAAAAAGAACACCAGCAGTTGATTTTTGTTTGGGAGCAATCCATGGATCCTGAGATCCAGGCTCACGCTCATCCCGAAAGACTTTCCAATGGAACTCTTTTTATCAGTGTGGAGAACAACACCTGGTTATCTGAGATTGTTCGCTTTCACAGGAAAGACATCCTCAAGCGTCTTCAAGCCTGTCTGGGCAAAGATTCTATAAAAAAGCTTTCATTTAAAGTGTGTTAAATACCTCAAACCATGAATACCGACAGTTCATCTTCTGAAAAAACTTCTTTCGCTGAATCATTGGCTAGTCTGGAGTTCCCCGGCTGGGCATCTGTGATCGTTCCCGATCTGTGGCAACAGCAGGCCATCACAGCACTGAAGGAAGGAAAGGATGTTGTCGTACAAGCACCTACAGGCTCCGGAAAAACTTTTATTTTCGAGAACTGGTCCCGACTTGGTAAAAACTCCAGTCAGGCCATTTATACTGTCCCAACTCGTGCTCTGGCCAATGATAAGCTGGCCGAATGGCGTGCCCGCGGCTGGAACGTTGGTATCGCTACCGGGGATCTTTCTGAAAACTTAGACGCTCCCATCATCGTTGCCACACTGGAAACTCAAAAGCTGAGACTCATTCGCGGTGAAGGCCCGGCACTCATGGTCGTGGATGAATATCAGATGATCCGGGACACAGACCGCGGTTTGAACTATGAACTGGCTCTGGCGATGGCACCTCCGCATACACAACTGCTGTTACTCAGCGGCAGTGTTGCCAATCCGCAGGACATTGTCAAATGGTTTTCTCAGCTGGGACGTGATGCCGTGCTTGTTAAAACAACTCATCGGCCTGTTCCTTTGGAAGAAGTTCTGATCGAAAATCTTCAATATCATGTTCCCTCAAACATCCGGGGATTCTGGCCGCGCATTGCAGCCAAAGCACTCGCGGAAGATCTGGGTCCCCTGCTGATTTTTGCTCCCCGGAGAACAGAAGCAGAAAAACTGGCGGCCGAGATCGCTCGTTATTTACCGAATCCCAATCCACTCAAACTCACGCCCGAACAGCGTAAATGTGTAGGTGAGACCATCGCGAAGATGCTTAAGTCGAGAGTCTGTTTCCATCACAGCGGTTTGAGCTATGCCGCACGCGCCGGGGTCATCGAACCTCTTACAAAAGCGGGCCAACTGCGTGTAGTGGTCGCGACTATGGGGCTTGCCGCCGGGATCAACTTTTCTCTGCGTACCGTAGCTCTGGCCGCGGATTCCTACCGGAGAGGAGGCATCGAATACGCCATCCGTCCGGACGAGATCCTGCAAATGTTCGGAAGAGCCGGCCGACGTGGGATAGATAAAACCGGTTATGTCCTGACTTCGGAAAAGGGCGTAAGACTCAAGGAAGGTTATTCCTGCCACCTCAGCCGCAGTAAATCTATTGACTGGAGTGCTCTGCTGACGGTGATGCAGGCTGCGGTAGATATCGGCAAAGAACCGTTTTCCGAGGCGATGCGGGTACAGAAACGGCTTTTCACGGCAAACCTGGTGCCACTGGGAATTGAGGAATCCATCAAAAGCCCCAATATGCCCTGCGGTCTGATCACCGACACGGAAAGAGCCCGTTTCATTCGCAAGCCTGTCCACGAAATTTTCAACAGTCAGGGACAATGGCAAAAGGCTCCGCTCACCAGAGAATGCCTGCTGAAAGATATTTTTGTAACACAAAAGGCAAAAGATCTCCCCAAAGGACAATGGGCTCCGGCTCTGACAGAAGACGGAAAACCCGTTCTTTTGCCGGCTCTGACACAGCGTTCCGCTGTCGAGAAAGTAGGCATTGGTCTTCTGTGTGATATCATCGTTCCGGATGATGATGCTCCTGCTGCTGAGGAACCAGTCGAAACTTCCGAAAAAGAACCCCATCCGGTACCAGAAGAAGAAAAGCGGTCTAAAAAAGGCAAACAAAAGACAAAAACGATCTTAGGCCGTGTCCTGACTTTGGCGGAAGTCTATCCCGAAGAAAACATATATCTGGTCAAATACGTTCGCCGACTTATCAACTGGAGCGGCCGACATGTTGCGTCCAACAGCTGGAAAAGCCGTGTCATCCCCCGCATCAAGGAAGCCTTCAAACAGCAGAAAATACGTCTGGTCAAGATCGAACGACGCACCAACAAATACGTTGCTTATCTGGATATCAGCGAAATGACACTGAGTTGTCATGTAGATGAACACGGAGTGGCTCTGTACAAACCGGCCTCACGGGAATCCTATCCAGAGAAATGCAAAAACTGTCCGCAAATACCTATATGCAAAAAGCAGTCCACCTCACCCGGAGCGGTTCTGCTTTGGCTTCGGCTGGGACTGATCACAGCCGAAGGGAAACCAACTTTGCGCGGACGCATTGCCAGTTTCTTTTCCACCGGAGGTGGTCTCGCGATCGCCGCGGCGATCGAGGATGAAGAATATCCTCTCAATGAACTCCTTTACGATTTAGCCAACTTGGACGCAGGTTTCCGTTTTGCCGGGGATGAAAATCGCTGGGGTGGTCGTCTGGCTTATGTCTGCAAGAAGACATACAACGGCCAATCCGCTCCCGGTTATCTGGAACACGGGGTTCCGCCAGAATACGGTTTCGGTGCCAGCGAAGTGATTGCTGCCATCCATAAAAACCCGGAAATCAAATCCCAATTCACCACACCCACTCTGGGCGTGGGTGATATTGACCGTATCATCATCGAGTGGCGAAGCCGTATGCGACAGGTCGCGCATTCTTCTGAACTCAATAATGAACGCTGGAACGCTTTCAAAAAACTTTGTAAAGAAACACTGAATGAGGTGGAATCCCCCACTCTGACGGATCTGCCGCCGCTGGAATTTGCCCAGACCCGCAGGATGGAGCATACACTCATTCTGAAAAAACATTAGAAATCACTTATTATTTTTTGAATAAATAACTCAAAATGCTTATTTACTTTGCTGGGATTTGTGGAACGGCCATGGCATCCGCCGCGGTCGCTTTAAAACAAAAGGGCTATCAGATCATGGGCTCCGACACGAACATTTATCCGCCGATGTCGGATTTTCTCATTGCCAACGGTATCGAGATCCTGCCCGGTTATCGCGAGGAGAATCTCACGAAAATCAAACCGGATCTGGTTGTGATCGGCAACGCTCTTTCCAGAGGCAATCCGGAAGTCGAGTACGTTCTGAACCAGCACTGGAATTTCAGCTCGCTGCCGGAGCTGCTCAAGAATTATTTCATCCGTGGCAAACGCTCTCTTGTCGTTTGCGGAACTCACGGCAAAACCACGACCACCTCGCTTCTGACCTGGGTCTTTGAGCACAATGGTTTCAATCCCAGTTACCTGATTGGCGGTATCCCCACCAATCTAAGTCAGGGAGCCCGTTTCACGGACAGCTCGTGGTTCATCATCGAAGGCGACGAATACGACACCGCTTTCTTCGACAAGCGGAGCAAATTCATCCACTACTGTCCGGAGGTCGCTATCCTGAATAATTTGGAATTTGATCATGCCGATATTTTTGAGAACCTTTCCATGGTCAAAAAGACTTTCCGTCACCTGATCAACACCGTACCGGGAAATGGTCTGGTCCTTTTCAACGGCGACGATGGCAATCTGCGTGAGATCACACACGGAGTTACCTTCTGTCCGACACGTTCCTTTGGTCTGACGGGAAACTGCCAGAATATTGCACGAAATTGTGCCTATACCGACCACGGCTCCAGCTTTGAACTGAACGGTGTCACCTATTCCATTCCCATGGTGGGTGAACTGAATGTCCGCAATGCCTTAGCTGTAAGCTCCTGCGCACTCCACTGCGGTCTTTCTTCAGAGCAGATACAGTCCGCGTTTAACACATTCCGAGGGATACGCCGCCGCATGGAAGTTGTCGGCACAAAATCCGGTGTCACCGTCATAGATGACTTCGGCCACCATCCCACCGCCATTATCCAGACTCTGGCAGCACTGCGCAAACGCTATCCCGGACACCGGATCTGGGCCGCCTTTGAACCACGCTCCAATACCACTCGCCGAAACGTCTTTCAGGCAGAATTAGCCCAGGCACTGGGACAAAGCGATGGAGCCGTCATCAGTGCCGTAGCCAGAGAAAATCAGTTGTCCAAAGAAGAACGGCTGGACGTAAACAAACTGGTCGAAGATATCCGTACCGACTTTCATATCCCCGCTGCTCATTTTGATGAAATAGATGCCATTGTCAAATGGCTCACCTCCCAAGCCAAAGAAGGCGACATTATCTGTGCCTTCAGCAACGGCAAATTCGGAGGAATACATCAGCTTCTCCTGAAAAATCTGTAACTCAGAAAGAACTGCAAATGACCTCTCAAAACGTCATTAGAAAAAATTTCTAATGACGTTTTGAGTTAAAGACAAAAAGGTTGACACAGTCCCTGTTTCTTTTAGAATGTTCTGCGTATGAGCTAATGCGACAGTGTATGGACACACGATCAGCAGAATTTTTAAAGAAATGGGAACGGATCTTCGGGCTTCCGAAATTTGAAGCGGAAGCAGTCCGATCCAAACTGGCGCTTTCCCCTTTTGAGAAAGATGAAGACTTTGGTCTGATCGAGTTTCTTTTCGTCCGGCTTCCCGGTCTGATAGAGCAGAACACGGATCCACGCTTTGAACAGGTCGCGCAGGTCTATGGACTCTTTTGCCGGGCAGTCTGGCAGAGCAAGACTCCCTTTGTCGCCCGGCCTCAGACCTACGCGCTCCAGCTTCAAAAGGCTCTCCAGGGACAAATCGGGATAGACTCTCCACAAATCGAGGCGATCGTCCGGCTTTGCGGTCAAAGCATCGAAAACGGTCTGTGCGGCTTCAACACCTTTTCCATTAAAGAACCTCAAATCGTACAAGAGGCAGACTCTGTCGTTTACGGCGGAGCTTATGAGCAGTACCTGACAGAATTGGGACGGACCAAGTACAAGGAATTTGAGGAAAGTCTGCTCCATTCCGAAGAATTCAAACAGGACTGGGAGCTGATCAAGAAGCTTTATCCGGAACGGATAGAGGAAAACAAAGGCCGGATCATCCATCGCAGACTGCTGAGCGAACGCAGCTGGGACCGCGTCGGCGGTATCCGCTTCGACACGCCGGAGGATGAATTCACAGCCGTTTATGAACTCTTCTGCTGGAAATACTACCTCTGGGGAATGAAAGACGATACCCCTTACCTACAGAAACCCTCGGTCAATATCACTCCGCTGGGCACACAGATCTTCATCCCGACCTATATGTCCTACGACACCAAACGGGACTTTGACCACAAAAAGATAGGGCATCTCCACAAGGCCAGAGGTGTGCGCCGCCAAGGCTACGCTTTTTCAGAGAGCCGCGCCGAAAAGAAAAAACTCTCCGCTCTGGCACTGCAAGCCAAGCAAAAAGGCAAAGAACAGGGATTAAAAGGCGACAAACTTTACCAATTTATCGCAGAGGAAATCGGTCAGCCCTGGCTGGATGACCGTGCCATTAGAAAACTTTGTAAAGCTACTGATTGACAAAAGACAGAGGCACGCAAAATCCGGAAAAAGTAATGTGTCCACACGGATCACCGTCACACCGATACACTAAATGG
>JAEENR010000010.1 GCA_016283885.1 Verrucomicrobiota bacterium | reverse complement strand
AAAGGAGATCGAATCGTTTGCCCGTGATTTTTTGAAACAGCAGGGTTATGGAGAGAGCTTTGACTACTATAAAACAAAACCAACGATCGAAGGACCACTGAAAACCGAAAAAGGAACATATCCTTATGTGGAAGTGGAATGGGAGCGCATACCCGGAAATTTTATCTGCGAATACCCGGATGATTATTACTTTTTAGTGCAGATAGATACGGATAAAAAGAAACTAATTGGCTGCAGAATGTATCCATCAGCGGAGGATATCGCAAATAATTACGCGTTTTTTGCCCAGGACCCGGTTCGGATAAAGGTCAAGCCGATGCATCGTTTGGATCATTTAAAACAAATCTATGGCAAACGAGCGGAGGTGTTAGATAAACCGATCCATGTTGATAATGTTTATTCTAATGCGGTAGTCAATTTCTTTGTTTCTCAAGCGAAAGAAGGACTGAAAAAAATGGATTTTCCTGTTTCTGAATCGGTTGATTTTGACAAAGTAACACGTTCGGATATAAATCAAAGAGGATATCTTCAAGGAACACTCTTTTTATCTAATGGCTGGAATTTTGCTTTTGATAATAAAGGATACCTTTGTAAGATTACTACACCTTATTTCTTTGGTAGCAACTGGTATAATAATAAAGAGAAATACTACGGAACGAACCGGATGACGACCAATGAGATCGTAAAACTGGCAGAAGAATCATTGCAAAAGTTTGGATATGGTCTTCAAAACTATACCAACAGTACGACCAAATTTTCTATGGAAAGATCTTTGGGTCCCAATTCCATTCCAAATGATGAGCATGAATTTCCTTATGCCTGTGTAAACTGGTCTGGGGCTAATCCTGATCTGTATTTCTGTTTTCTAGTAGAGTTGAACACGGATAAAAAAACAGTTGTAAGTATTACAACATTGGTAAACTGCTTCAATGAATTCGACAAGAGACCGGCTTTGGAGATCGGAGTGATCCCCGAAACGGAAGCCGCCTATCAGGCACGCATCCAAAAAGAAAAAGAAGCTGTTAAAGATTAATTAGATATGAAAAAGATATTACTTTGTGCTTTTACGGTACTTTTGGCAGTAAATATTTTTGCTGAGGATACGGAACCGACACCGGAACAGAAAAAGAAAGCTTTTCAGTGGCTCAATCAACTATTCCATCGCGAATCGATACATGTTACACCGGCTTATTCCAACGCGGTTTATCAGGCGATCCAGCCCCGGCTGGCGGAAGTAATCCGGCAGCTTGAACTGCCATTGTTGCCTCAGCCATTCAGTGCAGAACGGTTGAAAGGTGTTACCATTGGTGAAAACGGACTGGATTTGATACCTGTTTTTAAGGATGATTCCAGCCTTTTGATGGATCCATTCGGTTTGTTCTATTGTTATCGTTCGCCGTCCAGTTTGTTTTATGAAGCCCCTTTTCGCGAGCGTGCTATTTTTAATAACAGTGGTCGAGGTACAGACCTTAATATGAATGTCATTAATAAGGCAGATCTTCCACCTGATGGGGGGATACGGATGGTTAAAGAAGAAGTCATTGAGATGGCACGTCAACTGAAAGAATGGTTGTGCAAAACAGGCTATAGCGATGACTTGTTTTCAATAGAGGGAGAACCGCAAATCGTAGGGCCTTTTGATATAGGGTTAGGGTTTATTTCTTACGCGAAAGTATCGTGGGGAGAAAATCTTGATGGAGCATGGTATAATCAAAGAAATCCATTTTCTTGCAGAAGTATATATGACATGACCAAGCCTTCTGAGAATTATTTCGAGGTGGAGATCGATGTTGGAAGAAAGCAGATAGTCAGTTACTGGGTGAAGCCCTCACTTGAAAACCTGGCAAAACATTTCTCTTATCAAGTTCCGAAAGGGCTTCCCTTTGAATTGAAAGAAAAGCCAGAGACCGAAGCCGCCTATCAGGCACGCATCCAAAAAGAAAAAGAAGCTGTTAAAAACTAGCGGGATAAGGTAAATTTGCGGCGTGTTATCGAAGGTTTATTTCAAACCTGTGGAGCCTCACGTGCCGGTGGAGATCATTCAGCGGACAGCACGGGAGCTTTTAGCCTGTGTCGTTGAGCGGGAGGAGGTAAAGCTTTCCTCCAAGGCGGCACTCAAGGTCCACTTTGGAGAAAAGGGGAATGTGACTTACATCCCGGCGGAGAGCTATACCGGGATGATCCACTACCTGAAGGAAAAGGGTGTGGAATGCTGTTTCATGGAGACCAGCGTGCTTTATGGCGGGATGCGCTTCAACCGGGAGCGTCATACTCAGCTGGCTCTGGAGCATGGTTTTACCCAGATCCCCGTGGTGATCGCGGACGGAGCCGAAGGGGAGGAATTCACCGAAGTGGCCATTCCCGGCAAACATTTCAAGAAATGCCGGATCGGCAAAGCGTTTGCGGAGTATGACCAGATGATCGTGCTTTCCCATTTCAAGGGGCATCGTCTGGCCGGGTTCGGCGGAGCTATCAAGCAGCTTTCCATGGGGTGCGCCTCCAAAGGCGGCAAGCTGGATATGCACCTGGGGATCAATCCCAAGATCATTGACCGCAAATGCCGGCGCTGTCATCTGTGCCAGAGCCGCTGTCACTCCAATGCCATCACGATCGGGAGCCGCTCCTTTATAGACGACAGCAAGTGCGTGGGCTGCGGTGCCTGCTACTCGGTCTGTCCGCATAAGGCAGTGTCGGTGATGACTGTGCGGGGGATCCTGAAAGCGCTGCTCACCCTGCGGGCATTCCCGGAACGGCTGGCGGAGTACGCTCTGGCCGCTCAGAAGGACAAGCGCAATATCTATCTGAATTTTGCCCTGAACATCACCAAACACTGCGACTGCGAATCCACTCCCCAGAAAGCCTTTCTGCCGGACATTGGTGTATTTGCCTCGCCCGATCCGGTAGCTATTGACGCGGCCTGTTATGACGCGGTGAAACGTCTGGGCAGGAAATTCCGCGGCTACGCGCAGATCACCTACGCGGAAAAGATCGGCCTGGGCAGCCGGAGCTATGAGCTGGTGACGCTGCCCGGCTGAGAATTTTCATCAAAAACGCTTTCCTGCTGTCAGTCGGGAAGGTTTCCGTTTAGAATCGGGGAGGAAAGGGCGGTGTCGGACGGATGCCGCTCCCAAAACAGATTTTTCAATATGGAAGTGATTCAAAAAGAGTTGATCATTGTGGGCGGTGGTCCGGCCGGATACGCGGCGGCTATCCGCGCGGCGCGTCACGGAATGGATGTCGCTTTGGTGGAAGCAGATAAACTGGGCGGAGCCTGTCTGAACCGCGGTTGCATCCCGACCAAGGCGCTTTTGGAATCCTCGCGCCTGTTCGCGCGGGTGCGTTCCGGGGCTTTTGGAGTGAAGGGTGATGTTCAATTCTTTTTGGATGAAGTAGTTGGGCGTAAAGATCAGCTGGTGGACAAACTGAATAAGGGCATCGGGATGCTGATCCAGTCCAATAAAGTGAGCTATTACAACGCGACAGCGGCTTTCACCGGCGAAAAAACATTGAAACTTTCTACCGGCGAGACACTTCAAGGACAAAAGATACTGCTGGCGCTGGGCGCGGCTCCGGTGGTGCCCCGTTCCATCGAGGGGATCGAACTGGCCAAGACATCGGATGACGTTCTGGCGCATCGCTTTGGCGATTATGGAAAAGTGGTGGTCATTGGCGGTGGCGTGATCGGTGTGGAACTGGCTACGTTCTTCAGTGAGATCGGTAGTCAGGTGACTATCCTGGAGGGACTTCCGCGGATATTGTCTCCCTTCTCGCCCGACGTGACCAAGTATATCGGGCTGGCTTTGAGACGCGGCGGAGTGAAGGTCACAGCCGGGGCTAATGTGAAGAAACTCGTTCAGCAGGAGCAGGGTATAGGTGTGGTCTATACCGAGAAAGAAAAGGAAAACACGGTTTCCGCCGATTTGGTGATCGTCTGCGTGGGACGCGCGCCCCGCAAGATCGAAGGGCTGGAGCTGTGCGGCGCGGAGTTCGACCGCGGCATCCTGACCAACGCGGACGGTCAGACGAAAAATCCAGATATCTACGCGGTTGGGGACTGCGTGAGAGGCAGTATCCAACTGGCTCACTACGCGACAGCCAGGGCCGTCAGCGTGGTGGACGCGCTGGCCGGGAAACCAAGCCATACCGATTTGACCTGTGTGCCGGGCTGTGTTTATACCAATCCGCCGGTCGCGCGTGTCGGTTTGAGCGAGGAAGAAGCACAATCCGCCGGTCGCGAGGTCGAAACAGGCAAATTCAATCTGGGAGGCAACGGAAAATCGCTGATCGCCGGAGAAGAACGCGGTTATGTGAAAGTGATCTTTGACAAGGGAACTGAACAGCTTCTGGGTGTGGAGCTTGTGGCAGCGGAAGCCCCGGAGATGATAGGCGGGTTTACCACTTTGGTGGCAATGGGAGCCAAACGCGGCGACATCCTGCGCTCCATCTATCCACATCCCAGTGTCAGCGAAGGGTTTTTCGAGGCCGTGGAAGACAGTCTCAAACAGGCGCTGCACGTGATCTACAAATAAGCGCGCGAGGGAGAATGGTTGTTTGACAAATCTTCTAGAAAAACAATAAAATAGGAACGGGTCTTTGTAGCAACTCTATACATGACGACAACAAACAAAAGAATAAAAAAATATAAACCAGGAATGATCACTCCGGAAGAGATTGATGCTTTTACGGAACGATTAAAAAAAGACAAAAGACTGGTTTCTCGTTTTTTGAAGAGGATTGGCGTTTCTAGAGATAAAGATGGGAATATTTTAGTAAGACCTGTGTGATTGCATTCGAGGATATTTTTATCCGAGCGAGTTTATATCTAGATAATTTGATTTATAAAACTTATGTTACTGAGAACTCCTTTTTATAACAAAATCGTGGCTGCGGGCGGCAAGATGGTGGAATTCACCGGA
>JAEENR010000087.1 GCA_016283885.1 Verrucomicrobiota bacterium | reverse complement strand
TCTTTTTCCGTGAGGAAAACACTCTGGAAAAGACCCGGCTCCTCTGGGACCGTCTGACAAGCGAGACCGGCGGCAACATGCTGCTGCCTTTCCCGCTGAACCGTCTGAATTATGATTCACTGCCGCCTTTCGCGCAGTGTTCCAAATTCATCTGTCCCTCTACGCTTTGGGTGATAAAGGTCACTCCGCAGGGACTGGACAGTACTTTTTTGAAAGTCTTTCCTGAATAGATCCGTCCTATCAAAAAGTCTCCGTCAACCGAGCGCGTCCGCAAGATCGTCCATTTGGACGCGGATGCCTTTTTCGCCTCCGTGGAACAGGCGATGAATCCCGAATTGCGCGGTAAAGCTATCGCGGTCGGCGGACGCCAGCGCGGGATCATTGCCTCGGCCTCGTACCCGGCACGCCAGCGGGGTGTCTATACTCCCATGCCCACGGCTCAGGCCCGGAAGGTCTGCCCGGAACTGATACTGGTCCCGGGACGCTATTCCCTCTATGAGCGTTTTTCCAACAAGATGTTTGACATCATCCGTCAATACACGCCTGTCGTGGAACAATGCTCCATTGATGAGGGATATTTCGACCTGACCGGCCGCCGCGAACCGATCGAGACCTTGACTAAGACCATCCGCGATGAGATCCGCTCCGCTCTCTGCATCCCCGTGAGCATCGGCATGGGCACCAGCAAACTGGTCACACAGATCGCCGCCAAGATGAACAAACCCGAAAGCTTCTGTCTGGTGCCTCCCGGTTCCGAAGCCATGTTCCTCTATCCGCTTTCCAACCGCTGGATGCCGGGCGTGGGCGAAAAAACAGGACGTCTGCTGGACAAGCTGGGACTCTTCAAAGTATTCCACCTGCGCGACGCGCCTCTGGAACTCCTGGCCAAAGCGGTCGGCAGCTACGCGGCGGATCTGAAACGATACGCTTTCGGCATAGATGACCGCCCGGTCGTTCCCTTCTATGAGGATGCCAAATCCTACGGAAAGCAGAGAACTTTTTCCAAAGACCTGAGCGACCCCGCCGAAATCGAGATCCAGCTCAAGCAAATGCTGGATCGTCTGATGGAAAAGATACGCGCCGACGGCAAACTGGCCCGCACCGTCACCCTGCGCATCCGTTATGCCGGGATGGAAGACGTTCAGGGCTCCGAAAGCATCAGCGAACCCACCTGCGTGGAAACGGAAATCTATCCCCTGCTGCGTCCTCTGCTGGAACGCATCTGGCAGAAGACCCTGCCCATCCGCATGGCCGGGATCAAACTCTCCAACATCTACGACTCCAGCCAGATCGCTCCCAAGCTTCCTCTTTTCTCCGAAGCTCCGGGCAGCCGTGAAGTCCGTGCGCGCCTGGCCTCTGCCGTGGATACCCTCCATCATAACCTCGGCCGCAAATCCATCGGCCCGGCCCGCGACCTCCTGGATGGAGAATAAAAAATGATTGCATTCCCTGTTAAAAAATCGTATAAGGGGAGGGGTATTGCTTCCTATTGTGATTCATGGAGTTAGCTATGAATCTTAAAAAAAGAGGAATATTTGCCCTTTTGAGATAAATAGAATTAAAACTAACGGAGCTTTTTGATTATGTTCATGGGTCCTGAAATCGTAATGTTCGCGATACCGTTTGTGCTTTATATCATCCCTATGCTGATTGGGAGTCTGATCCTGCATGCGATTTTTAAGGTAAAGACAAACCGGTATATTGTTATCAGCGGTTGTTTGCCGTTTTTAACAGGGTGCGGTTTGTTAGGAGGTGGTTCATTATCCAATTTTATAGTCAACCCAGTTGCTTTGTCACTTTGTATGCTGGTAGTTCAGCTCATCTACCACATTGTGAACAAAAAGGCCGTACTAAAAGACAACACCATCAACTATGCCTTTTTAGGACTTTCTCTGGTGACTGTGGTCGCTTTTACACTTTTTATGCCGCCGCTCCCGGAATGATGTTAACCTTTTGAATAAATGAAAAACACATTACTCTTATTCATTTTTTTGGCAATAGTGATATTGCAATGCTCTTGTTCCCAGCAGAAGAAGAACATTGAGGCAGTTCGTCTCGAGAATATACGCGATTTTGAAGATAGCTATTCTTATGCTAAAACAAATATACTTGACGAAATGTGTTTAGCGAATGCAGAAAGACTTGGTAATACTTTAGAAAAACTGAAGGGTTTTAAGCTGAGTGGTTTCAAAGAAGCGATTATCACAAGTGCTATTTTATATAAGTCATTGGATCGAGATATGTATGTGCTGACTATGGATAGAATTGATCCTTACTTTCGAGTTTATGAAATAGAAATGAATAACGAGGAAAAAACATTTTTGATTGAGAATGTGAAATTCCCATTATTCGATCCTGAGCGTGAGAAGCAACTGCTAAAATATTATGATAAAGTATATCACTTTGTGAGGATAGCATATCCCAATATGCAGTTTTGGACACCAAATGATAAAGAATATACTGAAATTAAAAACTCGAATAAAAAAAATTGGAGAGTGAGATTTTTAAAATCGGGAGTTCCGGCAACAGAATGGTATCCTGTGACATTCTATGATTTTGAATCCAAAGAATATCAGGAAGCTTTGGAGGAATTAAAACAATCAATAAATACAAACCATGCAGATGTTGTTTCTGAATCTGTTAAATAAAGGACAATAGATAAAATATGAAAAAAAGTATTATTAGTTTTAAGAGAATAAAAGATTTATTCTTATTTGCTTTATTAGCAATCATGACATTACAATGTTCTTGTTCTCACGAAAAAGAAAACATTGAAGAAATTCGTCTTGACACTATACGCAGCTTTGAAAGTGCCTATAATGCTATAAAAACTAATGTGAAAAAAGATGCAGTTAAAAAGAATGGTGGTTCTCTGGTGTATGCGAATGCTTTTAGCAATACATTGGAAAAATTAAAGAGTTTTAAATTAGATGATTTTAAAGAGGCAATTATCACAAGCGCCTCTTTAATCAATGAGACTCCTGATAACGAAGGATATGAATTATATATATATAGAATCGATCCATTTTTTCAAATTTACGATCTGGAAATCAATAATGGAGAAAAGACATTTGTAGTCAAAGAAGATGATCCTGAAAGTTTTGAGGAATGTAGAAAAAAACTAAAGTATTATCATAAATTACATGATTTTTTAGAAATTGCGTTTAGAAAAAGTTATTCCTGGACTCCAGAGGATAATGAATATGCTGAGATTAAAGAATCAGATAAGCAAAATTGGAAAGTCAGGTTTTTAAAATCGGGAGTCCCTGCAACAGAATGGTATCCTGTGACATTTTATGATTTTGAATCCAAAGAATACCAGGATGCCTTAGAAAAGTTCAGAGAATTTGTAAGAGAAAATCAGACAAATACTACTTCTAGACTTCATAAATAAATTTATTCAATACTGCTTCGCCAGCCAGCGGGAGAAAAAGACGTTATAGACCTGATAGCTCGTTTTTTCCAGGCCGGTATTTTCCAGGATCAGCTCCTTATTCATCAGCGATTCGATCGCCCGGCGTGAATTGGTCGCGCTGCCGATCTTGTATTTCATCAGAAATTCCGCGGATGTGATCTTTTCCACCTCATCTTCTTTAGCCACGGCGATCAGTATCCGCCACTGCTGCTGTGTCAGCATCTCCCGGTATTGCAGGAAATTGGTCGTTTCTCTTTCCAGTATCTCCAGACAGGCGCTGTTCACCGCGGCGATATCCACCTTCCGCGGCTCCGCGGCAAAGATCTCATTGCAGAGACTCTGTGTGTAAAAAGTATGCCGCTTGGTCCAGTCCAGGATATGCCGCAGCGCCTCCTCCTCCACCGGGATCCCGGCTTTTTCAAACCGCTCCCGGATAAAATCCGCGTACACCGTGTATTCTATCTTATCCAGCGCCAAAGTCCGTGTGCTGGAGAAAAACGGCCGGTTCGCGTCCAGGAACATCTCGGCCATGATCTTCTTCTTGCTGCCGCAAAAGATGAAACGGATATTGCGCATCTGCTGCGCGTAAGTCCTCAGCAGTGCCTCGATGTTTTTCTCCGGATACTCCGTGATCTGCTGGAACTCGTCAATGGCCAGCGCCACCTGCTTTTTCTGGGTATTCAGGAACGTCAAAAGGCTTTTGAGCGTATGCTCCTGCTCCGAAGTGTTCACAAAATTGAACTGCACCTGCGGCAGACTCGTGATCGGGTCATAACTCAGGATGGGACGCAATCCCCTCAGCAGCCCCATGAACTTCTTGCCAATAGAACTGCGTTCCGGGAATTTCTCTAGGATGGCCTCGGCCAGTGTCTTGACCAGATCGTCCAGTGACAGGGTCGCGAAAATATCCACATACAGCGTCTCGAACGGCAGCCGCTGGCGGGCGATCTCATCAAAAGCGTGCAGGATCAGTCCCGTTTTTCCGTACTTGCGCGGCGAGATCAAGGTCGTATCCGCGCCGTTTTGCAGATTGCTCACGATCGCGCGTGTCTCTTTGTCCCGGTCACAAAAATACTCTCCGCTTTTATATCCCCTTATCAAAAATGGATTTTCGCTCATATCAAACACTTCCCTTCCTGATTTCCTCTAATAGGTAACCTAAAATAGATAACCTATAATAGGTAATCCAGCCCGTTTTTTACAACAACTTCTTCTTTATTTCAAACCCTTTTCTTCTTTTACGCGAAAAAAATCCCCGGCGGGGTGAACCGTCGGGGGTTTTGTTTTAGCCCAAAAAACTATGGATTCGGATCTATTGAACCGGAGCGAGAGCTACACGAAATCCGCTGCCCCAGTATTCATCAGTGGGGTAATCACCATATCGCAATCCCGACCGGCAGTCTCTTCCACTAAAGTAGTAGCAGCCTCCGCGAAACACACGTTTCGTACCTGTGGCCGGACCCATTGGATCTGTTACCGGCGTGGCTGGAAAATCTTCATACCAATCTAAACACCATTCATATACATTCCCATGCATGTCATACAGTCTCCAGTCATTTGGTTTCTTCAGCCCCACAGCATGCAGTGTTTCTTCGGAGTTAAACTCATACCAACCCACTTCATCCATATTGGAACATTTGGCTGTACTCGTCAGATTCTTCCCGCTGTTTAAAGCGGTCGTTGTCCCGGCACGGCAGGCATACTCCCACTGAGCTTCAGTAGGCAAGGTATATTTATATCCCTCCGGCAGACGGCCAGCCGCTTTCTCGTTTGCCGTCAGTTTCTCGCAGAACTTCATTGCGTCATTCCAGTCCACCCTGCTCACAGGCAAATTCGATCCTTTTATATGGGAAGGATTATTACCCATCACGGCTTCATACTGTGCCTGAGTCACTTCAAACATGCCCAGCCAGTACCCCCGTGTCAATGTCACCTGACGCTGAGTTTCATTAGAATATCTGCCCAGTTCATCTTTCGGACTGCCCATCGTAAATGTACCCGGTTCGATCCAGATCATGGGCATCTCTACCAAGGTCGACAACCGGATGGCGATGTCTTTGCTGGGAACCGGAATCGGAGCCAGCGCCACGCGGAACCCGACACTGACAATGTGTGTGGTCTCGGGATTGCCGTGGCGCCGATTCGCCGAACGGCAGTCGTGCGCGGTACGGTTCCAGCCGCCGCTGCGAAGCACGCGGTGCTGGCCTGTATCCGGCCCCGTGGGATCTTTTACAGGGTATGTCGGATAATGATCATCATACCTGTCCAGACACCATTCTTCCACATTTCCGTGCATGTCATACAAGCCCCAGGCATTCGGCTGTTTCTGCCCCACCCGATGAGTCTCATCGCAGTTGTACCAATACCAACCCACTTCATCCACTTCGGGAGATCTTAACTCATCGGATAAATTCTTTCCGCTGTTCAGGGCGGTCGTTGTCCCGGCACGGCAGGCATATTCCCACTGTGATTCGGTCGGCAGTGAGTATTCATAACCTTCCGGCAGACGGCCCGCCGCCTTTTCCTGCGCGTTCAGTTTGGCGCAGAACTCCATCGCCTCATTCCAACTGACTGAATCTACCGGCAGAACATCTTCTTTGATATCGGAAGGATTCGTCCCCATGATTGTTTCATACTGCTCCTGAGTCACTTCATACTTGCCCAGCCAGTAGCCCTGTGTCAGGGTCACCTGATGCAGCTCTTCATTAGCCAGTCTGCCCAGTTCACCTTTCGGACTGCCCATCATGAACGTGCCCGGTTCGATCCAGATCAGATCCAGATCGACTATATACGACAACGGGATGCTCATGTTTTCGTTTTTGGTACCTTTGGCGCAGAAGAAAAGTTTTTTGTCACTCAGCGCGACTTTGTAAGGGCTGGAGGCCCACGCGACCTCGGTCCAGTTCACCGCGTCACTGCTCCGGAGGAGCGTGCCGGTGTAGGTTATTATCAACTCGTTACCGCTCACCTTATAACCGAGACTGGGAGGTATGGCTTGAGCGGTCATTCCGGCCAGTGACAGAACCGATAAAATACAGGCTGATTTATTCATTGTCCGTTAATTTTTTTCACACT
>JAEENR010000086.1 GCA_016283885.1 Verrucomicrobiota bacterium | reverse complement strand
GTCGGTTGTGACTGCATCCAGATTTTTGTTAAAAACAACATGCAGTGGTTTGGCAAACCTTACGGGCCGGATGAACTGGGAGCCTGGGCCGGAGAGGTCGCGTCGGGAAAGGTGAAGTTTATTTTTGCCCATACCGGCTACCTGATCAATCTGGGAGCGCCGGACGGCGATAATCGGGAAAAGTCCATCAAATCGCTCAAGCAGGAGATCAACTTCTGCAATGACCTGGGGCTTCCGTTCCTGGTGCTGCATCCCGGAGCGCACCTGAAACAGGGCGAGGAAGAAGGTTTGCGGCGGATCATTGCCGGTTTGGATGAGGTCTTTGCGGAGACGGTCTCCCCGGTACGTGTCGCGCTGGAGATCACGGCCGGACAGGGAACGTGTCTGGGCTACAAGATCGAGCATCTGGCGGCGATCTTTGATGGTGTGAAGCACGCGGAGCGTCTGGGTGTCTGTCTGGATACGGCGCACCTCTTCGCGGCCGGATATGACATCCGCACGCCGGAAGGCTGGAACGCGGTCATCAGCCGTCTGGATTCGCTGATCGGTCTGGCCAATCTGCTGGGCGTCCATCTGAATGATTCCAAGTCAGATCTGGGTTCCCATGTGGATCGCCATGAGCATATCGGCAAGGGCAAGATCGGCGCAGAGGCGTTCCGTGCGATCGTGAACGATACCCGGCTGGAACGGCTGCCGGGCTGTCTGGAAACCCCCAAGTCCAAGGATATGCACGAGGATCGTGAGAATCTGGCTGTTCTGAGAGGGCTTTTGAAGTAAATGACGCGTTTCAGGGGGAAAAATTTTGATTTCCGCTTCCCGCGGCCCGCGGTCATCATGGGGATCCTGAACGTGACCCCGGATTCCTTCTCCGACGGCGGGCGCTTCCTTCACACGGAAGAGGCCGTCCGCCGCGGGCTGGAAATGGCAGAGCAGGGAGCGGAGATACTGGATCTGGGCGCGGAATCTACGCGCCCCGGTTTTCAGGAAGTCACGCCGGAGGAAGAATGGCGGCGGCTTGGACCGGTGCTGACCGAATTGCGACAGCGGACGAAAGCCGTTCTCTCCGTGGATACCCGGCATATCCGGACAGCGCGTCTGGCTCTGGAAGCCGGGGCGGACATCATCAATGATGTCGGCCTGGGGCGTTCTTATGAGGAAATGTTCCGTCTGATCGCCGATCACGGCGCGGGTTATGTTTTGATGCATTCGGAGACCGTCTCCCCGGAGGAAAAGGATCCTCTTGAGATCGTAAACCGCTTTTTTGGAACGGTTTTAGAGCAAGCGGAACAGCTGGGTGCCGACCCGGAGCAGATCGTTCTGGATCCCGGCATCGGGTTCGGAAAATCAATTAAACACAATTTGTTATTGATTAGCGGGCTCCATCGCTATAAAAAGTGGGGCAGGCCTGTTTTGCTGGGGGCTTCGCGCAAATCTTTTATGAAAGATCTGCCGGGCGGGGCGCACCAGCCGGAAAAGCCGTCCGGACCGCTTTCTTCTGAGATGAAAGTGGCTGAGAGAAAGACGCTTTCCAATCGTTTGGGAGGCAGTTTGGCGGCGGCGTGTTTCGCGGTGGAACACGGGGCCGGGATTTTACGTGTACATGATGTTCAGGAGACACTGCAGGCCGTGCGATTGACGGAGCTGCTGTGCAAAGAATAAAGGTAAAACACAGTGCATCTTAGTGAGATATTAAAACCGATCGTGGAAGTCGGCATCCTGGCGACGGCGATCTATTACGTGCTGAAGTTCATCCGGGGCACCCGCGGCGCGGCCGTGGTCACCGGG
Organism: Verrucomicrobiota bacterium; assembly: GCA_016283885.1. Classification (GTDB taxonomy): domain Bacteria; phylum Verrucomicrobiota; class Verrucomicrobiia; order Limisphaerales; family UBA1412; genus UBA1412. The sequence goes on along the minus strand of JAEENR010000086.1, from coordinate 2,131 downwards.
TTCTTCACGGTGGTGGTGGTCGTAGCCTTTTTGGTTGCTGTTTTTAAGTTGCAGGTGCTGTCGTGGATAATGAACTGGTTCGTCAGTATTTTAGCGTTAGGCATCTTGATCTTGTTCCAGCCGGAAATACGCCGAATGCTGGCGGAACTGGGAACCAACCGCTTTACTGTTTCGGCTCACCAGCAGCGTGAGAATATCGAAATGATCGTCCAGTGCGCTAAAAATCTGAGCGAAGAAAAAATGGGCGGTCTGATCGCCATCGAGCAGGAGGCAAAAGTGCTGGAGACGTGCAGCGCGCCCGGTATATTGATAGATTGCGTGGCCACACCGGAAATGCTCCAAACTATCTTCTTCAAGGATAATGCCTTGCATGATGGCGGCGTGATCATCAAAGGCGACCGCATCCTGCGCGCGTCTTGTGTCTTTCCGCTTTCGCAGCGCCAGGATCTGGGAAGTTCACTGGGCACCCGTCACCGCGCGGGTCTGGGGCTGTCCGAGGAGACGGACGCGGTAGTGATCATTGTTTCCGAGGAAAAAGGCTTCATCAGTTATGCTTACAAAGGTCAGCTCGTGACCCGGGTTTCGGAAGAGGTTCTGCGCGGCTTCCTGACATCGATTTTTGTTCCTCAGGTCCTTCCCAGCAATGGAAAGTTTGGGTTCAGAAGTCTGTTTGTCAAACTGGGGTTGATCCGTAATCCCGCGGAAGAAGAGATGTCCCGGTCTTCAAAGAAAAAGAAGGAGAAAAGATCATGAGGAAATTTCTTTTCAGCAACGCCACAATGAAGGTTTTCGCGGTCGCTTTGGCTCTGGCGACCTGGGCCGCGGTCAAACTTCAGATCAGCAAGGGGACTTCCACACAGCCCGGCACTGCGATCTATAAGCAGGTCCTGCCCAATATCCCCATTTATGTGATGCAGGCTCCGCAGGATACCAATGTTTACGACCTGCTGCCGCTGGAAGCCTCGGTGGAGGTTTCCGGATCCCGTCTGATCGTGGAGAATATCCGCCCCGAATCCATCACCCTGTATGTCAGCGTGGGCAACAGCGAGGTCATGAAAGCGAACCTGACGGAAAACACGAACATGGTGGAAATGGTCAAGATGATCCAGTGCAAGCTCCCTCCGGAACTGACGCTGATGTCCATTGTGCCTCCCAGTGTCCGACTGCTGACACGCCCCCTGAGCGAAACGAATACGGCCCTGCCTCCTCCCGTCAAGCTGAACACCGGCGGCAGCGAATCCTGAGCCGGAAAAATGTGATTTATGAAAGTAAATCCATTATATTTTAGACGTGATAAAGGATGGCCATTACGTAATTTCCTGAAGAAGGGTGGACTTTTTGGTGCTGCTTTTGGAATAGCAATATTATTTGGGCAAGTACTATTATGTATAGATCCTCATTTTTATCCTAACACCTTTCCATATAAAATTATTAGTGATCTCACTGATATAATATTTTGGGGGGAAGGTTTTGGGTATATTATGCTATTTTCTCTTATTGCAGAAGTTGCTTTATACCATGCTTTATTAGGCATGTTTGCGGGGTTTTTAGCTAATGCACTTTTTTGTATTTACAAAAAGGTAAAGATAAATGAAGAAGATAATAGTATTGATTATTTAGATTTTTCTAAAAAAATAACAAAGGCAGAGGTTAGAAGATTCTTTGTTTATGGTGTGCTGTTGACCATTCTTATTATAGCTATACTTTCTTATTTTTTGTGGGATTGGGATTTTTCCAGATGGCTTTTTTCTTTTTTTGAATCCTTTTATAAATAGAGCAGAAATCACGACACAATAACACGTAGTTCTGACAGCTTTTCATTTTTTCGGTATCAGGGAATAAGGGCTTTACAATGAACCTTTGCCGGGGCTTTATATTTCCCTGGCCGTCCCTCCGGGGCTGAGACGCGCGGGTTGAGCTTTTCTACAATACATCTTCTTGTTATTGAATATATTATCTGTGTTTATCTGTGTTCATCCGTGGTTCTTCAATCCATCCCTGTTTTTCTATACTAAAAAGAAAGAGCCGAACAAAATATCCGGCTCTCTTTTTTATGGCTTTTTATATTGAATCTAATCTTTTTTACGGCCGGAGCATCCGCAGCATCCGCCGCAGCTGGCACATCCGCATC
>JAEENR010000085.1 GCA_016283885.1 Verrucomicrobiota bacterium | reverse complement strand
GGAACAGGCTCGCGGAAGTTTCATCGTGGCCAAGTTCTATGAGAAGTATCACCGTTATCAGAGCGCTGTGATCTATTACAACGAAGTGCTGATCAAGGATCCGGATTCTCCTTACGCTCCTAAAGCCCGTGAACGCCTGGAAGTTCTGAAGAAACGCATTGCGGAACGTGAAGCCGCCAAAGAAAAGGCGGAGGCGGCAAAAGCCCGGAAAGCTCTTGAAAAGTAAAATGGCTTTTTTGAAACATATTTCCCTATTTTTATCACTCTGTTTAAGCGTGTTATGCTTGACTGGGTGCGCAGGTTACCGGCTGGGGCCTACGAATGATCAGATAGCAGGGGATGTTTCGGTGGAAGTCAAACAGTTTAAGAATTTAACGATCGAACCCCGCCTGAGCGCTTATCTGATGTCGCCTTTACGCCGCGCGATCCAGCAGGATGGAACTTTCCGCCTCTGCACGGAGCGTGAGACCAGCGATTACATTCTGGAGGGAACGATCACTGATTTTGATAGAAACGGCATAGGATCCTATCCCGGAAATGTATCGGTCCATGTGGATTACTATATCACCATCAGTGTTCACGCGATCCTGCGGGAAAGAGCCACCGGGAGAGTTCTGCTGGAGCAGGATTTTGAAGGAAGCACGGTGTTTCCTTTGGGCAAGGATCAGACCAGCGCGGAACGTCAGGCCATTCCCATCGCGATGGAGAATCTGGCTCGCAATATCGCCAGTGTTCTGGGGGATGGTAAAATCAAATAGTTTTTCAATTAATAATTGAATTCTTCATAATATGGAGCTCCAGTTTTGCTGGAGCTCTTTTCCAAGAGAGGGAAGACAAGGTTTATGGGAAAGAGTTTGTTTGTAACAGGAACGGGAACAGATGTGGGAAAGACTTATGTGACCGCTTTGATCGTGAAGAAGCTGAGGGAAAGCGGCAAAAATGCGGGGTATTACAAGGCTGCCATTTCCGGTGCGGAACGTAACGAACAAGGAGAACTTCTGCCGGGAGATGCGCTGTATGTCAATGAGACCGCGCGGGTCGGTGAACAAACTTCCAGGCTGGTTTCGTATGTCTATCCGGAGGCGGTTTCTCCGCATCTGGCGGCAAAGCTCAATCACTGTCCTATAGACTTCCAAAGGATCTCACAGGATTTTCAATCAGCAAAGGAGCGTTACGATTATCTGACCATGGAAGGCAGCGGCGGGATCGTCTGTCCTTTGCGCTGGGATGAGCAGGAACATCTGGGACTGGATGATCTGGTACACAAGCTGGGATTGTCCGTACTGGTGGTGGCTTACGCGGGACTGGGAACGATCAATTCTACTGTCCTGACCATCGAGCATTTGCGGCTGCGGGAGATCCCGGTGAAGGGGATACTGCTCAATCATTTTCATCCGGGGAATTGTATGGAAGAGGATAATCGGCGCATGGTGGAGGAAATGACCGGCGTTCCCGTTCTGGCGACGATACAGGAAAACGCGGCGGATCTGGAAATGGACGCAGAAGTGCTGGCCTCACTGTATGAATAAGGAACAAAGTAGAACAAGATATGAGGGATTTTGAATTTTGCGGAGACCTGACCCCGGAGCAGACGGATCTGAAATATATCTGGCATCCGTGCTCACAGATGAAGGATTATGAAGAGCTTGCGCCCATCGTTATTGACCATGCCAAAGGTGTCTGGCTCTATGACATCCACGGCAAAAAGTATTTGGACATCGTCAGTTCCTGGTGGGCGAATCTTTTGGGACACAGCAACGAGATCATCAGTCGGGCCATCAGTGAGCAGCTGCGGCGGATGGAACATGTTATTTTTGCCAATTTTACCCATGCTCCGGCCATTCAGCTGGCTTGTGAGCTGGCAAAGATCGTGCCGCCCCAAATCAAGAAGTTCCACTTCAATGACAACGGTTCCGCCGCGGTGGAGTGCGCGCTTAAGATGTGTTTCCAGTTCTATTTGCAGACCGGCAAGCCGCGGAAACAGCGCTTCTTCTGTCTGACAGATGGTTACCACGGCGAGACGATCGGGGCTTTGGCGGTGGGGAGCATGGATCTTTATACCAAGATCTATCAGCCCATGATGATGGAAACCATCCCAGTCCAGGCTCCGGACTGTTACCGCTGTCCTTTTGGCAAATTGCGCGGCTGCTGCCAGTGTGAATGTTTTCAGGCGGCGGAAAAGGCATTCGCCGAACACGCCTCGGAATGCGCCGCCATCATTCTGGAGCCACTGCTGCAAGGGAGCGCGGGGATGCGTGTCTATCCGGCACTGTATCTGAAAAAGATGAGGGCTCTTTGCGATGCTTATGATGTCAAGCTGATCGTTGATGAGATCGCTACAGGGTTTGGTCGCACCGGGAAAATGTTTGCCTGTGATCATGCCGGTATCTCGCCGGACGTGATGTGCCTTTCCAAAGGGCTGACCGGCGGTTATCTGCCGATGTCCGTCACCTGCGTGACTCAGGAGATCTATGACGCTTTCTATGCGGACTACAACGAAGGCAAGGCGTTTCTGCACAGTCATACTTACGCCGGCAATCCGCTGGGCTGCGCCGCGGCTTTGGCCGTGCAAAAGATCTTGAGAGAAGAGCCTGTTATCGAAACAGCGAACAAAAACGCGGTTTGGCTGACTCAGGAGCTGGAACAAGCTTTCGAGACTCATCCTCATGTCGGGGAGATCCGTCATATCGGGTTGATCCATGCCATTGAGCTGGTGAAAGATCCCAAAACAAAGGAGCCTTTTGACAGCAGGAAACGTCTTGGCTACGCGATTTACAAGCGAGCCTTGAGTCGCGGACTGCTGCTGCGGCCTCTGGGCAATGTTCTTTACTTTAATCCTCCGCTCAACATTACACGCGAGGAACTTCAAACAGCGATCAACATCGCCAGACAGTCCGTCCGGGAAGTGCTGGGCTGACATTTTCTTGTGGTTCTTATAACGAAGAAACCGCGAGGATCTCGCGGCTCTACGGTATATCTTGTTGTAAAAGGAGTCTTAACGGGTGCGGCTCTTCTTGATACGCAGGAGGGCGATGGACTGAGCCAGCGCGCTTTGGGCGGCGGCGATCTCTTCATCGCTGAGTTTTTGCTGGAGACGGGCTTCCGCTTGTTTTTTGGCCAGTTCCACCTGGGCTTCGTCAATATCCGCGGCGGAGACAGCCATATCGGTCAAGACGATGACTTTGGATGAGGTGACTTCCACAAAGCCGTCACCCACGGCCAGAAAGAGGGTCTTGCCATCCTGCTGGACGGTCAGTTCACCGGCGACGATCTGTGTGGCTAGGGCGATGTGACCGGGCAGGATACCCATTTCGCCTTCGCGTCCGGGCAGGGTAACGGAGCTGACTTCTCCTTCCCAGTGGATGCCTTCAGGTGTCACGATTTTAAGATACAGTCCGGTGGCCATGTCGCGAGGGGTTGAGGCTGTTATTTCTTGTTGCCGTAGATCTCGTCAATGGTGCCCTTCAGCAGGAAGTTTCCTTCGGGGACATCGTCATGTTTGCCTTCCAGGATCTCTTTGAAGCCGCGGACGGTTTCTTCCACGGAGACCTGTTGTCCCGGAGTGCCTGTAAAGACTTCGGCCACGGTAAAGGACTGGCTGAGGAAACGCTGGATCTTACGGGCGCGGCTGACGGTGAGTTTATCTTCGTCACCAAGTTCGTCCATACCCAGAATGGCGATGATGTCCTGCAGGTCTTTGTAGCGCTGGAGCACTTTCTGGACATTGCGCGCGACATCATAGTGTTCCTGGCCGACGATTTCGGGTGTCAAAGCTTTGGAGTTGGAGGCCAGAGGATCCACGGCCGGGTAGATGCCCATTTCAGCAATGGAACGTTCCAGCACGACAGTCGCGTCCAGGTGGGCGAATGTGGTGGCCGGAGCCGGGTCGGTCAAGTCGTCAGCAGGGACATAGACGGCCTGGAAAGAAGTGATGGAGCCTTTCTTGGTGGAGGTGATGCGTTCCTGCAGCTCACCCATTTCCGTAGCCAGTGTCGGCTGGTAGCCCACGGCGCTGGGAGTGCGTCCCAGCAGAGCGGAGACTTCGGAACCGGCCTGGGAGAAACGGAAGATGTTGTCCACGAACAGCAGCACGTCCTGATTGCGTTCATCGCGGTAGTATTCGGCCACGGAGAGACCGGACAGCGCCACGCGGAGACGGGCTCCCGGCGGTTCGTTCATCTGGCCGTAAACCAGGGCGATGCGGGATTTATCCATCTCTTTGAGGTTGATCACGCCCGCTTCGGTCATTTCATGGTAAAGGTCGTTGCCTTCGCGTGTGCGTTCACCCACGCCCGCGAAAACAGAATAGCCGCCGTGCAGTTTGGCAATGTTGTTGATCAGCTCCATGATCAGAACGGTCTTGCCGACACCTGCGCCGCCGAACGCGCCGACCTTGCCGCCTTTGAGGAAGGGGCAAATCAGGTCAATGACTTTGATGCCGGTCGTCAGGATCTGCGGAGATGTGGTCTGATCCACCAGTTTCGGAGGATCGTGGTGAATAGGATTACGCTTTTCGGGAGTGATGGGCGCGCCTTCG
>JAEENR010000084.1 GCA_016283885.1 Verrucomicrobiota bacterium | reverse complement strand
TACAGAGCTCGATTCTGATCCGGCCAATCCGAAACCGATCGGTGATGCCGTTCTGGCGTGGGATTTCAATCAGGAAGCTCTTCCGTTTACCGGTGCCGGCTCCAAGGCGGTGGATATCACCAGCGGTTTGGCCATGATCGGTGACAGAACACAGATCGCCTGGTCTGACAGCACTCCTGCCCGTGACGCGGATCCTGAGTTGCTGGGTGATTTCTCTGTTTTCGTTGATAACAAAGGTTCCGGTGATTATGCCAATAAATATGGTGTATTTGATTGTGATACTATTGACTTTGGTGATCCCGGTGCCGCGGACTTTGATGCCAGCTTCACTCTGGAAGCCTGGTTCAAAGGTTTGTCCAAGTCTGCTCTCAAGCAGGTCTTCTTCCAGACCTGGAGCAGCACGACCGGCAGATGCCCTCGTCTGGCCTTCGCGATCTATACGGATTTCACCGTTTACATCACCACGATGGGTGTGATGGATATCTACACCGGTGCGAAGATCCCTGAGGATGGCGGCTGGCATCATATCGCCTGCACATTCGATCAGAAGAATCAAAAGCTCATAACCTATGTGGATGGCAAGGTAGCTAGTGATAGTCCGAAAAACAATAATGCCAGTGGAGCTGCGCTCTCCAACTGGAATGTGAATTTCGCGACACAAGGTTCTGATTCCAACAAGGGTATGATCGGTGCGGAACACAGCGGTTACGCTCCTTTCACCGGTTATGTGGATCGTATGCGTTTCTGGAAAGGTGTCCTGACCAAAGATCAGCTGGACTACCAGCACTATGATGCTTATGTACCGGCGGAAGTCGTGGAAGATCCTCAAAATGTCTCAGTGCCGAGCAATCTGGGCGGCGCGAAAGTGACCCTTACTGCTAAAGCGGTGGGCTCTGATCCTCTGACCTATCAATGGTTCAGAAGTAATGGTGAACCTATCGAAGGCGCGACCTCTACGAGTCTCGATGTGATCGTGACTGAGGATACCATTGGTGGCTACTACATGGAAGCGACCAATGACACCGCTACCTCTCGCAGTAATCCGGCTGTCATCTCCTGGGGTGATCCGCTCTCAATCGGTTCCAAGCTGGTACTTGATTATCAGTTCACCGAAGGTCCCGGCAATTACACAACGGCCAGCTCTGTGGGCAATGTGAGTGCTGTGTTAGGTACGGAATATGATCCCGCGCATCATCCTTCCACCTCCGCGGATTCTCCGTCCGGAGCGGCTGGCGACAACGCGGTCGTGTTTGACGGAACGGGTTATCTCCGCGGCTGGACCGAGCAGCTGTACGACTTGACCCAACCGTTCACCATGGAAACCTGGGTCTATATTGATCCTGATTCCACAAAGGGTTATGAAGGTTTTGCGACATACGGTCAAACTCTGAAGATCGGCTGCACCAGTGATCACTACTTTGTCTTCACTATGTCTGGTGTTGAGGATGTTAAAAGCTCTATTCCGGTAGATCCCGTTAATGGTTGGCAGCATCTCGCCGCGGCTTGGACTCCGGGTGTGGGTGTGACCTTCTATTTCAATGGTATGGAATGGGAAACGATTGAAACGACTAATATGCCCAGAGCGGCTGCCAAAGAAGTCATAAACGGTGGAGAAGTCTATCGTATCACGGTTGGCGCCGAGGCTGGTGGCAACCCCACACAGGGTATGCTGGATCGCGTCCGCGTCCATCAGGCTGTCTTGACAGCTGATCAATTAGACAGCGACCCCGCGAATCCGAAACCGGTCAGAGCCGATACACTGTTTGCCTTTGACTTCAACAAGGAAACAGAAATGCCTTACAGCAGCACCACCACTCCGGTGATCGTGTTGAATGAAGATCCCGCTGAGGGCGCCGCTGAAGCAGCGACTGTCCAATGGAGCGAAGATTCTCCGAGCGGCAAAGAGGGCAATTACTCTCTCTATTTCAATGGTTCTCAGCAGGCGACCATGCCGATCGACTATCTGCAGTTTGACCGCACTGATCCCAGCTTCACCGTTGAGGCTTGGGTGAAAGGTGAAAAACAGAGCAATCGTCAGATCCTCTTCGCCAACAATGGTCCGGGAGCTCGTTTCTCCTTCTCTATTGCCAGCGACTACAGCGTGTTTGCGACACTGTACGGTGTTGTGGATATTGGCTCTGGCGCGATGATCCCGCAGGACGGCAAGTGGCATCATATTGCTTTCTGCCATGACTACACTGATAAGATGCTGCTGTTCTATGTGGACGGTGCTCTGTCTGATTTCGGTAGCTATAGTGGAGCGATGGCCTTTGACGGTAACTGGTCTGATGCCTTTATCGGTTCTGAAGGCGGTAACTATTACAAAGGCAATCTGGCTCGTCTGCGTGTCCACACCGGTGTGCTGGATCCCAGAAATCTGGATTACTACAGCATTGACAGAAGAGTTGCTCCGGAAATCGTGAGCCTGAACATCCCCGCGGTCGTGGCCGGTGAAAAAGCCACCATGTCTGTGGAAGCGACAGGTTCTCAGCCGATGACCTATCAGTGGTTCTTAAATGGTGTGGCCATCGAAGGCGCGACCTCCAGAGAATACACGATCGAAGAAGCTACACTCGCTGACGCGGGTGCTTATACCGTGAAAGTGACCAATGACGAAGCGGGTGTGACCAGCGATCCTGAAGCACTGGTTGTTTCCTCCGCTCCGGGTAGCCTGGTGAAGTTGGTTGACTTCCAGATGGATGAAAGAAGCGGCAACACAACTGCCAGCACTGTTGGCGGCGCCGTGGCGACATGGGATGCTGATCTTGTTCCTGTGATCCATAGTTCTGAGACTCCGTCCGGACTCCTGGGTGACTACAGCGTTGAATTTGCCGGTAAAGGTTACCTGATTGGTGACCTGGGCAATAATGATCTGCCTCTGGATAAAGGTTTCACCTGGGAATCCTGGGTGTACAGAGCTGTGGACGGTCAGGGTGACTATGAAGACTTCATCCGTATCGGCAACAGCATCAAAGTCGGTTTGAACACCGCCAAAGTGTTCCAGGGTACCTTCCTGGGTGTTGTTGACCTCAACTCGAATGCAACAATTGAAACCGGTGTATGGTATCATCTGGCCGTCGCATGGGAGCCGGGTGTGGGCGTTCACTTCTATGTGAATGGTGAAGATGCTGGAACAGTGGCAGATACACGTGCTCCTCGCGCTTTGCAGAATACCCTGATGACACTGGCCGCGGATAACGGCGGTACCTGCAAGTTCTGGGGCAAACTGGATCGTACCCGTGTCCACCTGGGTGTGCTGACTGCTGAACAGTTAGATTGTGAAGCCGCGAATCCGAAACCGGTGACCGAAAACACGATCTTCGACTATCAGTTCAATGCGATCCTCACGGATGCTGATGGCGACGAGTACTTCGAAAGCAACGGCCAGGCTGATGTTGCTGAATACATCGCTGGTGCTAGAGCTACGACCTGGACAGATGGTCCTTATGGTGTCTTCCATCTTGGAACCACATTAGTGGACTCCGCTCTGAAGTGCGCTGGTGCTCCGGCACTCTTCAATACAGACGGTATCGACTTCGGTGACACCACCGATCTGAGCTACTCTCTGGAAGCCTGGGTCAAGGACGTTCCGAAGAGCGCAAGCCGTCAGGTGTTCTTCATGGTACCCGGTAACGAAGCGGGAACCGCTCCGAGAGTTTCCTTCTCCGTGGGCGCAAATCACACCATCTTCAGCACCGCTCTGGGTGTTGTGGATTATGACTCTGGTGTTGAGATCCCGACTGATTCCGAATGGCATCATATCGTCTTGGCATTCAATATGAATGCTCAACTGGTCTCTATCTATCTGGATGGCCAGCTGGCTGCGGCTAAGAAATATACCTATGGTCTCAGCCTGAGTGCTAATAGCAACAATGGTAGTCTGGGTGCTGAATACAACGGCGGTTTGCCGTTCTATGGCACTGTGGATCGCGTCAAACTGTGGAAGGGTGTCCTGGGTCCTGAATCCATGGATTATCCTCCGGCAGAACCTCTGGCTCCGGTACCTCCTGTGGGTGACTTGGAACTGAGCTACAGCATCGAAGGTGCTGACCTGGTTCTCCGTTGGGCTGCTGAAACCGGCGCAAGCCTGGAAGTGGCTCCGACAGCTGACAGCGCCACCTGGACGATCATGGAAGCTGAACTGGTAGGCGGTGCCTGGCAGTGCAGAGTCCCGATGACTGAAGCCGCTGGTTTCTATCGTCTGGTCAAGTAATACACACAAAGTCCGCTTGAATGCGGACTTCTAAAACGATTGGCTGGTTTGGGAATTTTCCCAAACCGGCCAAACCGGGGAAGCCCCGGTAACAAATTTGATCAAATTAGAGCAAAGAAAATGCAACTATTGAAACAAAATAAAAAGAGCGGCTTCACACTGATCGAGCTGTTGGTCGTGATCGCGATTATCGCTATTCTGGCGGGAATGATCCTGCCGGCTTTGAGCAAAGCAAAAGCCAAGGCTCAGGGTATCAACTGCTTAAACAATCACAAACAGCTGGCGCTGGCTTGGAGACTTTACGCGGATGATAACAATGACCGTGTCTGCTATGCTTATAAGGATACTGAAGGCGGTACGGGTCAAGCCACTTATACATTGGGACAGTCCTTCATTGGCGGTTCCATGAATTATGATGGCGGCAATCCGTGCAACTACGAGATCACCAACAACATCACTCGCAGCCCTCTGTACTCTTATTCCAAGGCTCCGAATATTTGGCATTGCCCGGCGGATATGTCGATGGTCAATGTGACTGCCGGCCGTGAAAGAGGTGCCAAACGCCGTATTCGCAGTATGTCCATCAATAATTTTGTGGGTGGTCAGTTTACCGATGGTAGACAACATGCGGCCTGGAATGAGCAAGAAGTACAGAT
>JAEENR010000083.1 GCA_016283885.1 Verrucomicrobiota bacterium | reverse complement strand
GTTGTGGTGTAGTGGATATTTTTAACAGTGAACGTGTCACCATAGGTAAGAATATCCAGTGTCGGATCGCCCCAGCTGAATTTATCACCTAAATCCGCCTTGTTTACAACAATCTGTACATTCGTGCTTACAGTCAAATAATTCGTATTTGCTGGAACGAATGTTACTGTCAGCGTGTGAGTACCCGCGTCCAGCAACGTACCCGCCTTAGGATCATAGGTATAAGTACCCTGCAACGTCTGCTTTGTGGCCGCGTCGATCGTCAGACAGGTCGCGTTCAGCTGAGTCGCGCTCAGAAGTGTACCATAAGTAATCGCTTCAGGTGTATCCCATTTCAATTCCGGCACACCGGGATCAACATATAGATATTGATGCTGACAGCCATCATAGTCATCTGTCTTCAGCTCAGATTTATCCTTATCAAGGAAATAATAAGCGAAAACATTGTAAGGTCCGCCAATAGGATAGAGAACTTTCTCTACTACATATTGGAATTTACCTGTAGTCGTAGGATCTATAGGTGTCCCTTTTTTATCAGTAACAGTGATTTGTCCCTGAAGAACTAAATCATCATTAATGGGAGTACCATAAGTAAGATGAATTCCATCGGGAGGAGTCACTGCAGGAACTGGCTGTACCGGAACCCATTTGACATCAACTGTGTTCAAATAATCACCACCCACTTTAGTGGCATCGGGCCATTCCCACTGATAACCTTCAGGACCAGGATAATCCGAATAAGCAACATCGGTTCCAGGCCTTGCAGCATCCATAGTTAATGGCAGTAATGTCGCTAAACCAAGCCCCAATACTGCTCCTTTTACACCCGTCGAGAGCCAGGAAGGCCGACTCGAAGGATACGCATTTTGGAGGTTGCTCAAGTTCTGCGCATTACCGCTCCCTGAATCAACTCCATAATTGAATCTGTTATTTTTATCTAGCATAAATAATCTCCCATTATCGTAAGCAGATCATCGAAGGACACACTCTACGTTGTTTTAAAGGTTACTCTAAAATAACGTCGGTGATTATCCTTCACCTTTCGAGTTAAAAAATTTTTCAAAAAAATTAAATAAAACTTGGAAACTGTCCACAACGCCCTCCTATATATCAGAACGTTTGAGACTCCGTTTTACCTCACTTTATCAGAAGAATTTCCAAACCTCTAGAGCCGCCTTACTTCTATAATGTACTTATTCTAACAGAGTTATATCAACTAATCGTTTTGTTATTAACACTGTCCTCATTAGTGGCCACCCGGCCACCTGAAGCACGTTAGAAATAATAGCATAAAATGTCCAGTCGTCAAGCGAAAAGCCCTAAAGATTAGGCAATAAGCCCCCCGAAATATATCCTGAAAAGGTTATTATTTTCTTCCCATGGGTCTGAATTTAAAAAGAAAAAATCCAGAACAAAAAATAAAATTTTGTAACTTTCCGGTACTGTCGGTGTTCCCTTCTGTGGTTTATTGTTTTTTGCAAGAGACAACATGAGTGCTAAAACTATTTTGATCAGTGCGGCTGTGTGCGCCGCGGTCGTCGGAGCCAGCGGTTATTACGTTCTGAACGCGGAACGCCAGGCTGCCGAAGAAGTATCCAAACGCAGTGCCGAATGGGCCGAGGAGCGCGCGGAGCTGGAATCCCGGCTGGCGAACGCGCAGTCCGGAGGAGTTGTGATCCCCGAAAATGTGGAAATCACCTCCTCGATGGATCCTATCCTGTTGGTGGAGAGACTGAAAAAGCTGGATGACAATGACAACCGCAAGAAACTGCGCGAGGCATTGTTTGCTTTCCAGGGCCTGGTGGAGGCCGGGACGAATTCTATCCCGCCTATCCGCAACTACTTTACCAGCGGTGAAAACGTGATCCTGCTCGGCGGCAATCCTTTTGGAGGCGGCTTTGGAGGCAATAACGGCCCCAACGGCAATAACTTCAGAGGCCCGAACGGCGGTGGATTCGGCGGTCCAAACGGCGGTATGAATGGCGGCCCCAACTTTGGCGGAATGAATTTCGCCGGCGGACGCAATTCCGCGATACCGGCCAGCACACGCATCGGTTTGATAGACGTGCTGCATGATATCGGCGTGGAAGAAGCTTATATCCTTCTGGGCCAGATCGTTCCCACTGTGACTGAAGCCAGGGAGCTGGTCTATCTGTCGGGCATCCTGCAATCCATTGACCCCGGCGCGTTTGTGAACACAACGGTCACAACAGCACGCAATCTGCTGGCCGACAGCAATATCAATAATGGTGACAAACGCCAGTTGATGAATCTGCTGGCACAGCTGGGCGACACGGAATACGCCGCGGCAATGCTGGATAATCTGTATGTGGACGGACGTCTGGACGGCGCGACGCTGGATTTCCTGACCCGTACCCTGGGCGAAGGAGCGATCCCGACGATCTACAACGCCTTTATGGACGCAAATGCCACCGATCAGGAAAAGGGCCGTCTGCTGATGTCCACAATGAACTATATCGGCTCGAATGCCCAAGCCACAGAGATGTTTACGACGGCTTTTGCGGGACTTTCGGAGAACCGCGGTCTGCAGAACATGATGCTGCTGGGTCTTTCCGGTGCCGGTCCCGGTCAGGGCCAGAATATCACGCCGGAAATGGCCGCCAACCGTCTGAATCTGCTGAACAACTTGCAGCAGCAGTATAATGACCCCTCTATGAACAATGTTTTCGCGGCGGCACGGTCTCAGCTGGAATACTATTCCAATCCGTCCGCGTATGATCAACCGCCTCAAATTGATATGCGTCAAATCATGGGCGGCGGACGCGGTGGAAACCGCGATGGCGGCAACTGGGGTGGAAATCGTGGTCCCGGAGGCAATCGCGGTAACCGCGGAGGCGGTAACTGGGGCGGAGGCGGCTTCGGCGGCGGACGCTAAGTTCCCAGCCACTCAGTATTTTTTATCATAATTTTGTGTATATCAGGGCGGAGAAATTTCCGCCCTTTTTTGTCGAAAACACGGTTTTTATTTTACTTTTCGGGCCGCTTGCGCTTTGATAGGAGCGGTTGCGGTTGTTCCTGCCCGGAAGTCTTCCTGTTTCCTCAGCATAAAACATCAGCCGCGAATTTATAGAAAATTATGTCTTTGTTTGAAGCTTTACCCGATGTATTTCAGGGTGTTACTACGTTATTCCAAAGCGATCCCAAAATCGCTGTTGCCCGTATCTTGTTGATCCTGCTTGGTTTTCTGATGATGTACCTGGGACGCAAAGGCGTTCTGGAGGGTCTGATCATGATCCCGATGGGGCTGGGCATGGCGGCTATCAACGCCTCGGTGATGGTGTTCGATCCGCTGGGCATCCACGCGCATTCCGGCGGGATGAGTACCCTCTTTCTGGAAGCGCAGGTGGGCGCGGGCGTGGAACCCGTCCAGGCCGCCGCGGATACGATCAAAATCTTGGGCATCGACTGGCTGCAGCCCATCTATACGCTCACATTCAGCAATAATCTGATCGCCTGCATCGTGTTCATGGGGGTCGGCTCGCTGCTGGATATCGGCTACGTGCTGGCGCGGCCTTTTGTCTGCATGACGATCGCGCTTTTTGCCGAGCTGGGAACGATGGTGGTCTTTCCTCTGGCTATCTACTGCTTCCATTTCACACCGCAGGAAGCCGCGGCCATTTCAGTCGTAGGCGGCGCAGACGGCCCGATGGTGCTGTTCACCTCGCTGCTGCTCTCGCCGCATCTGTTCGTGCCGATCGCGGTGGTGGCGTACCTCTATCTGGGACTGTGCTACGGCGGTTATCCTTATCTGATCAAAATGCTGGTTCCCAAGCGCCTGATCGCGCTCAAAATGCCGGCTCCGGCCAAGAAGCCCGTGGAATATAATTCCATGGAAAAAATGGCCGTGGCCGCGATCCTCTGCGTGGTGCTTTCGCTGCTGCTGCCGATCGCCGGTCCGCTGATTTTCTCGCTGTTTCTGGGTATCGTGATCCGTGAATCCGGCATCAAGGCTTTTCAGGATCTGGTCAGCGGTCCGATGCTCTACACGGCTACCCTCTTTCTGGGAATGACGCTGGGCATTCTTTGCGACGCGAACACGATCCTGGATCCCAAAGTGCTGCCCCTGCTGCTGCTGGGTATGCTGGCACTGCTGATCTCCGGCATCGGCGGCATCATCGGCGGTCTGTTCATGTACTGGGTCAGCGGCGGCAAGATCAATCCCGTGGTCGGCGTAGCCGGTGTCAGCTGTGTGCCCACTACGGCCAAGGTCGCGCAGAAGGTGGTCAGCAAAGCGAACCCCTCCTCCATCGTGCTGCCTTTGGCGCTGGGATGCTGTGTCAGCGGTGTGATCACCTCGGCCATCATCTCCGGTATTTTCTGCAGTCTGCTGAAGGGTGACTCCACGATCGCGCAGACCCTGATGTCTTTTGTAACCCGGTAAACCCTCTAACACGAATTCGCAAATATGGAACTGATCCAAATCACACTTTCGATTTACGCGCTGGCCATTGGCGTAGCTTTCTTCATCGCGCTGGTACTGGTGCTGATGGGCCGTCTGATCAAGCTGGCTGGCTTCAAAGATGACGCTCCTGCCGCTATCCCCGGCACCCCGGTCGGACAGATCATGCCCAATGCCGGTACCGACTATGCGGCCATTGCCGTTGCCATCGCGGCGGCCAAACGTGAATCCGATAAATAAAAACCCCTTTTACAAATAAAACATGAAAAAAATTGATTTTATGCTGACGGCTTTCCGCGACGGATTCCAGTCCGTTTTCGGTGCCAGAGTATTCTCCAAAGATTATCTGCCCCTGGTGGAATACGCTTCCAAAGAATGCGGCATCAAACATCTGGAGGCCGGCGGCGGCGCGCTTTTCCAATCGGCTTTCTTCTACACCAAGGAGAACGGCTTCGACGTGATGGACGCTTTCCGCAAGGCGGCCGGTTCCGACGCTGAACTGCAAACGCTTTCACGCGGCATCAACATCGTCGCGCTCAAAGCTCAGCCCAAAGACGTGATAGACCTTCATGCCAAAATGTTCAAAAAACACGGCATGAGCATCATCCGCAATTTTGACGCGCTGAACGATGTCAATAACCTGATCTGGAGCGGCCAGTGCATCCACAACGCCGGTCTGAAACACGAGGTGACCGTCACCATGATGGAACTGCCCCCGGGCTGCACCGGCGCGCACGATGTTCCCTTCTATGAAAAGACGCTGAGAAACATTCTCGATGCCGGGATCCCGTTCTACAGTGTCGCTTTCAAGGACGCAACGGGAACTTCTTGTCCGCGGAAAGTGCATGAGACCATCAAGATGGCCCGCAAACTTCTGGGCAAGGACGCGCGCATCGTTTTCCATTCCCACGAAACTCCGGGCACCTGCACGCATTCCTATATTGCAGCGATCGAGGCCGGTGTCAGCCAGATCGACCTGGCGCTGGCTCCCGTCTCCGGCGGAACCAGTCAGCCGGACGTGATCACGCTCTGGCACGCGCTGCGCGGGACCGAGTACACTCTGGATGTGGACATCGACAAAATTTTCAAGCTCTCCGAAATGTTCAAGGAAGCGATGAAGGACTACTTCATCCCGCCGGAAGCCACCAAGGTGGAACCGGTCATCCCGTTGTTCCCAATGCCGGGCGGAGCGCTCACGGCCAACACTCAGATGCTGCGCGACAATAACCTGATGGACAAATATCCTCTCTTTATCGGTGCCATGGGCGAGGTCGTCAAGAAAGGCGGTTTCGGCACTTCGGTCACTCCCGTTTCGCAGTTCTACTTCCAGCAGGCTTTCAACAACGTCATGTTCGGTCCCTGGAAGAAGATCGCCGAAGGCTACGGCAATATGGTGCTGGGCTACCTGGGCAAGACTCCGGTCGCGCCCGATCCGGAAGTGGTGAAGATCGCCGCCGAACAGATGGGCAAACAGCCGACCACCGATCACCTCTCCGCGCTGGAAGCCGATCCCAAGAAGGGACTGAAAGCCGCCCGCGAGCGTCTGGAAAAAGAGAACCTGCCCGTCACCGATGAGAACCTCTTCATCGTGGCCTCCTGCGAGGATAAAGGTATCCTCTTCCTGCAGGGCAAATCCACGATCGGCGTCCGCAAAAAACAACCGGAAGCCAAGACCGTCAAAGCCGCCGGGACTAAACCAAGCGCTTACGATGTCAGCGTCAACGGCCAGAACTACACTGTCCGCTTTGAGGGGAACAATGCCGTGGTCAACGGCACGACTTATCAGGTCAGTGTCAAGGAAGGCGGCGCGGCTCCCGCGGCCAGTACTTCTTCCGCTCCGGCTGCCGGAACGGAGATCAAATCCCAGCTGCCGGGTCTGGTGCTGCGCATCGAAAAACCGGTCGGCACCGCTGTCAAGAAAGGCGATGTCATCCTGGTCGTTGAATCCATGAAAATGGAAACACCGGTCGTCTCTCCCATTGATGGAACGGTCGCCCAGATCGCCGTCACCCAGGGTGTCCAGGTGGCCGCGGAACAACTGCTGGCCGTGGTGAAATAAACATCAGCGCTCAGCAAATTAAAAATCCCCGGAGAAACCTTCGGGGATTTTTTATCATCAAAATTGAGGTGTTTTACAAAACAGAATATGTCAAAAAATCCAAATACATGATCCTGGAATCTTGTACTTGCTAATAGCGATTCTGGGTTTAATCAAAAGTAGTTCGCGAGAATTTTGATAAACGTAAGTACATCCTGCCCCAATAAAGAAAACTGTGCTCAGGATTAAATTTCATTTCCACCTTTTGTACTTTTTCTACTCCATCTATGACAACAGTATTAGTAGCTGCTAACGTAACTTGCTGATGTCTCATATCTCTGTAGAAAAACTCATCCTTCCGGATCTCAGTGTTGAGAGACCATGTTCCTGTTCCCAATATACCAGTTTTTCCGTCAGCCCCATTACGAAAATCATTCGGCATGAAAATTTCACAGCTTCCTTGAGAGAATAATGTAACATAAAATCTTTTTTCCGGCTCATCTGTTTCATGTCTTACTTTTTCTTTAATGGCACCATCTTTTTTAACAAAGAAGTCCGATCCATCATTATCATTATATTCTTTTAGTGTATATGTACCGATTATATCCTTTTCATTGAATAAAGGGTTCTCTGAACCTAAAATCAAAAACAACCCAGCTATGGGAACAGCCATAATTATCCACACAATTTTTGCAACTATGATCAATAATAAAAGTAACGGAATACCAATCAGTGTGAATAAAATTTGTAATATCGTGTGCATAATAAATGTTTCTTTCTATCCATTGATCAGTGTTTTATTTTTCAAAAAAGGAGAGCATTCCTATCCATTCTCCTTTTCTGAGTAAAAACTACTTCGCCATAGCGATCTTCAGAGCCTGATCCATATCGGCCTTGATGTCCTCCACGTCTTCGATGCCGACCGAGAGGCGGATGAAGTCCGGAGTGATCCCCACACTGAGCAGCTCTTCATCGCTCAGCTGCTGATGG
>JAEENR010000082.1 GCA_016283885.1 Verrucomicrobiota bacterium | reverse complement strand
CTTCTGGTTCCCAATAGTACGTATATGTGAATACTATACCTACAACCTCATGCTCTTTGTGATAACGTTTTAATTTGGATTTGCCTGCTTCAAAACAATCAGTTTCAGTACCCCAAAATTCATGTTTTCTCTTTTTTGCCAGAAATGTTTTTTCTCCATTCTTCATTTCTATATCATAAATTCTATAAAAAGGATCAAGTCTATCTAGCAATAAACAATATGCACCTTCTTCTGGATACGAATACACCAAACTAGCATCGCAGATAATGGCTTCTTTAAAGTTCTTTAGGTTAAAACTCCTCAGTTTTTCCAAGGCATTGCTGCGTTTTTCACGCCACATTAAAGATTTATAATTTAGTATATTTGTTTTAGCAAGAGAATACTCATATTCAAAATCGCGTATATTCGCAAGACGAACCGCTTCGATATTTTTTTTCTCTTGAGAACAAGAGCATTGTAATAATGTTATAGCCAATAGAGTAAATAAGAATAATTTCTTCATTTTTATGCTGTAATTAAAATAATTAATATATCTTTTTTAATACTTCATCTATTGCATAGAACGAATGTTCAAAACCTAGATAATCAAAATAAAAAAATCAAGCAAAAATTTTAAAAATAGTTTTAAATTATTTGTATTGAACAAATTATAGAAAAAACCCGTTCGTCTGTCGTCCCATCGGGACTCTAATATGTGTGACATCAGAGCAGGGGTTCCGCTTTGCTGCACCCCTGCCTGTATTCTGTCAGCCTTTCAGGCTTTCAGGATAGATCCCTTCGGGATGGAAATGACAGCCGCGTGTGCGCGGCTCATTCTTTAAGTCCCAACGGGACGAAAGATTACAGCCGGGGGTGAGCGAAGCGGAACCCCCGGAAACAGATCCCCTATTTATGAAGTCCTGTAGGGACGACAGACGAACATCGGTCTCGCAGGAATGAATTTTTGACGGGATCCTGTCGAAATAAACCCAAAATCATCATTAGAAATCCAAAAGTCATTTGAAATAACAAATAATATCCTTAACAATAACGACTTATTGTAGAGACGGCCGATTCGCTCGTCTCGGAGACGCGAGATCTCGCGTATCTACATAACATATTGGTTTTGAATATGTTTTGAAAAAATTGAAATCCTAACAGCGATTTTGAGATAAATAGAAAAGTTGGACTTGGAAAGAGGTTTAGGGTACAAAAGAGAGGGATGTTGGGAGGAGACATGAGATTTTTACTGTTTTGCATGGCATTTATCTGGGCGGTCTGTTCCGTGAAAGGAGGAACCCCGGAGACAGATTTCTTGTGGGCGGATGTCCCCGATGGTGTGTCTCTGGTGAAATATATTGGATCGGAAGAAGATATCGTTATCCCGGAGACGGCCGGCGGTAAGCCCGTGACAGAGATCGGGCCATGGGCTTTTTGGAATTGTCTCCAGGCCAAAAAGGTCAAAGTCGGTTCGCGTGTCACCCGGATCCGTCAGAGGGCGTTCTGGTTCTGCACGGAACTGATTTCCCTGGAACTGCCGGCCGGTGTTTCGGAAACCGGGCTGGCGGCTTTTGATGAATGTGTTCAGCTCCAGTCTTTTACATTAGATCCTGAAAACCAAAAGTATGCCTGCCGGGACGGTGTCTTGTTCAGCAGGGACATGAAAAAGCTGGTTCGTTACCCGGAGGGAAAACGGGGACGCTATACGGTACCGGCCGAAACGCGGATCATTGGGGAAGGAGCGTTCCACGGATGCGCTTTTCTGGAAGCCGTGACCCTGCCGGAGGGGCTGGAAGAGATCGAAGGCCGGGGATTTTACAGCTGCTGCAATTTGACGGAACTCATTCTGCCGAAAAGCCTAAAAGTCATCGGGAACAACGCTTTTACCGATTGCAGCCGGGTGAGGAAACTGGTCATCCCGGCCGGAGTCGTCCGTGTGGGAGAGGACGCATTTTCATGGACAAACAGTCTGGAAGGGATTTGGTTTGAAGGAGATGAACCGGAAGCGGCCGGGCGGCTGATAGGGCATTTTGTTCCGAATTATCCGGTGGTGTACCATCAGAAGGATGCCAAAGGATGGTCCGGTACCGGCTGGCGAAGCATGAAAACACGGGTTTACGAACAGGAATAGATAGTTGATTCACGAGCAAGGAGATTTTATACTTGGGAGCGGAGTTATGGGGCAAGACAACAAGGACTTGATGATCGAAGTAAAGGGGCTGACGAAACGCTATGGAAATTTCATCGCGATCAGCAATTTGAATTTTTCTGTCAAGCGCGGTGAGATCGTGGGTCTGCTGGGCCCTAACGGCGCGGGCAAAAGCACCACGCTGAGGATCCTTTCCACTTTTATGGCGGCGACATCGGGTTCGGCGCGTGTAGCCGGGTTCGATATTTTCGACCAGTCCGACGAAGTCCGCAAACGGATCGGCTACATGCCGGAGAACAATCCTTTGTACACGGATATGAGGGTGAGAGATTACCTGAAATTCCGGGCGCGTTTGAAAGGACTGGGGATCAAAGAGAGCCGCGAGCGGGCCGATACGGTCATGAATGAATGCGACCTGACGGATGTGTACCGCAAGATGATCGGTCAGCTTTCTTTGGGCTACCGTCAGCGTGTGGGACTGGCGGACGCGCTGGTCAGCGATCCGGAACTGATCATTCTGGATGAACCGACTCTGGGGTTGGATCCCAACCAGATCCGCGCGGTGCGCCAGCTGATCAAGAACCTGGGCACCAAACACACCGTGCTGATCTCAAGCCATATCCTTCACGAGGTGGAAATGACGTGCAAGCGGGTCGTGATCCTGAATCAGGGAAAGATCCTGGCCTCGGATGACACCAGTCATTTGCAGTCCATCATGGGACAAGCCGCGCGCATCGTGGCGGAGATCAAGGCACCGCTGGAAGATTTGAAATCCGCGTGGAAAGAATTTCATGGTGTGGCGGCGGTGGACATTTCCGCGGCTTCGGGTGATTTTTACCGCTGTGTCCTTTCCTTTGGAGCCGAAGCCAGCGATCCGCGCGAGCAGATCTATGAAATGGCCAAAGAAAATCACTGGGGTCTGAGAGAGCTGACGATGCAGCGGCCTTCGCTGGAGGATGTCTTTGTATATCTGACCCGTTCACAGGAAGAAGAGGAAGAAGAGGAGGAAGAATAAAAAAATATGCAGGTTTTTAATACATTGCTAAGACGGGAACTGGGTATTTATTTCGGTTCGCTGAATGGTTATGTGATCGTAAGCACGGCCTTGCTGATGGTGGGAGTTTGTTTTTCCGATTTGGTGATGAGGCTGAACATGGAGCCGACGGATATGACACTGACGGAAATGTTTTTCAGCTCCTGGTATTTCTGGCTGATCATGCTGCTGTCGGCGCCGCTCATCACGATGCGGTCTTTTGCCAGCGAGAAATCCAGCAATACCTACGAAACGCTGATGACGACGCCCGTGACGGACATCCAGGTACTGATGAGCAAATTCTGCGGAGCGTTATCGTTCCATGCCATCATCTGGCTGCCGGTGATGCTTTCCATGCTGATCATCCGCTTTTATGTGAATGACGCGAAAGTCGTGAATATCCCGGCGGTCTTTACCACCTACTTCGCGATCCTGCTGGTGGGCGCGCTTTACATGGCGACAGGCTGCTTCAGCTCGTCTATCACCCGAAGCCAGATCGTGGCGGGGATGATCAGTTTCACCCTGGGGATGGGCCTCTTTATACTGAGTTATAAAGCACTGTACATCATGCCGGAGACCGGGCCGATGCTGCAGCTGCTGACCAAACTGTCCCTGGCGGATTATATGAACGACAGCTCGCGTGCTATTTTAGATACGCGGCCTTTGATCTTCATTGGGTCGCTGACCTTTTTCTTTTTATTTGCGACATACCACATTTTACAATGGAGGAGATGGAGATGAATCATTCGGAAATGAGTTTTTCAAGTGAACGCCGCCGCCGGATCGGAATGAACGTGCTGGGCGCGATCGCGGGCATGATCGTCATTATTCTGCTGCTGAACAGTCTGGGGATGCGGCATTTTTCCCGCTGGCATTTAGATTCGGAGGATATCTCTATCTTATCGCCCATGACGAAGTCCGCGTTGAAATCCCTGAAGCAGGATGTCCACGTGGTGGTGCTCTTCAAGTCGGACTCGCCGCTGTTCGTTTCCATTGACAATCTGCTCAAGGAATATGAGG
>JAEENR010000081.1 GCA_016283885.1 Verrucomicrobiota bacterium | reverse complement strand
GACTTCATACCATACACTTTTTAAGTTAGGATACTTCTTACAACTCAACGATCTTGCCGTCGTAGGCCGGTTCCATGCCCAAAGGAGCCAGCTTGGCCTCCAGCTCGGCGTGTTTCGGCGTTCCATGGTGGCTGAGATGGCTGGGAATGACCAAAGCGTTCTCCTTGAGTCCGCCCTCTTTCTTCATCCGCTCAATGATCTCCACCACATTGGGGATGCCCAGGTGTCCGTCATTGCGGCGCACCATGCCCCAGGTGGAATCGATCACCATCACGTCTATCTGCTGTCCCTTCAGGAGTTCCCAGGTGCTGTCCGGAAAGTAATCCGTATCATGCGCGATGAACAGCTTCCAGCCCGGTCCCGCAAAAAGGTAGAGCAAAGCCTGCTCTGTTTTCATGTGGTTGGCCAGCAGAGCCGTTACGCTGATCTGATGCTCCGGGATCTCTACCGTCTTGCCCGGAACCATCGTGACCGGTTCCAGGCGGTTGTTCTTATTCTGCCAGCCGCGCTCGATACTTTTTTC
The DNA here is from genome assembly GCA_016283885.1 of Verrucomicrobiota bacterium. Classification (GTDB taxonomy): domain Bacteria; phylum Verrucomicrobiota; class Verrucomicrobiia; order Limisphaerales; family UBA1412; genus UBA1412. The sequence goes on along the minus strand of JAEENR010000081.1, from coordinate 6,164 downwards.
GATGATTTTGAGGACATTCTCGTTCCCATAGACTTTGGCCAAAAAACCGTCATGCTTCATCACGATGCCGCGTGTCCAGAAATCCATGGGCAGCAAATGATCCTCATGACTGTGAGTGATGAAAATATGCCGGAGCAGACAGGGATCCAGATTGAACTTGATCCCCTGCGCAAAAGCGTCCGGGCTCCAGTCGATGCGGATGGTATCCCCCAACTGATAACCGGCACGGGTGCGCATATCCTTGCCGCCGCGAGTGCGGGCCTGCACACAAAGATCGCACGTGCAGAACGGCGAGGGACACCCCTCCGAAGCACACGAACCCAGCACTCTGAAAATCATCTTTTCCCGTTTGACCGTCTCCGTTTGAGCCGGAGCTTCGGGATGCGCAAACACTGTTTCCTGTACCGGTAAAGCAGCCATCGCCGCCGCGGTCCCTGCTAAAAATTCTCTTCTCGAAATCATTGTCTCTCGAACCCTTCTTCGAGGAACAGAGTACCGGTCTTTCGAGCAAATGTCAAACCGAATGTTTGATACCGTCTGCCGCCCGGCATCGGCGATAACGCTCCTGGCGCAGACTCTTGTGACGATCGTAAAGGTACATCAGACTGGCCGTCCAGATATTGTGGAAGAGGATATAAAAAGTCGGAGCCAGCGCCACCAGCGGATTGGCAAAATGCAGTGCCAGAAAGATGGACAGCGTCGTATTCTTCTGTCCCAGCAGCTGAGCCGTCTCCCGTTTATACTTGCGGGGTGCGAGCGCGCGTCCCACCGAGAAATTCAGAACGCACAGTCCCAGTGTGATCAGCGCGATCAGCACCACCGTCATCGGCGATTCCTCCGGCCGGTCAATGAAATGCTGGCGCGCGATGGCGGAAAGGATGAACAGCATGAACGACCAGACCGCCAGACAAACAAAACTGTACCGATTGGGCCAGTCTTTGGCACCCGGTATCACCCGGCGCACCAGAACGGAAAGCCCCATCGGCAGCCCCGTCACCAGCAGCAGATTCTTGCCCACAGCTCCAGCCAGTCCCCAGGAATACTGCCCGGTGGTCATCGGAATGAGCCAGACCAGCGCGCAGGCCACAAAGAAATTCGTGATGATGAACCCCGTCACGGCATAAGAGACCCGTCCATGCAGGAACGAGACCACCACCGCCGCCGTCGTCGCCGTAGGCATCACACCTACAAAAAAACCGGCCAGTGCCAGATCCCGCTGCTCCGGTGCCAGCATCCTCAGCCCAAAAAAGGCCAGCAGACTGATCGCCAGATTGGCCGCCAGCACATACCAGTGCGTCCGCCGCGGGACCATCTGGACAAACTGGATCTTCAGGCAGGCCATAAAGATCATAAAGATAAGCCCGTAGCGGATAAACCACTGAAGGCTATGCGCTGCGGGAAAAAACGCTCCTGCGACCAAAGGAGTGACCACCATTGCCGGACGAAACCAGGGTCTCATTCTTAAAGAAACAGTTATTCAGAAGAGCTACTAATGCTTGCTAGTAGCATAACTAAAAATAGAATACTCCTTTTCCCCGCCAATAGCAATATCAAAATGCAAAAAAGGACGCGGGGTTTCCCCGGCGTCCCTTTCGTTAAAGTCGGATCCGACTTTCAGGCGCGATTAATCCTGAGCGCCCAGACCGTCCTCGAAGCAGCCTTCCGCCATCGGGAAGCACAGCTCTTCGGTGACGTACTTGATGCCGTTGGCACTGGTGGCGTCGCCATCGCGGAAAGCGCTTTCGGCTTCCACGACCAGCGGAGCGGTGGCAGTACCCATCACCTGGCAGTAGCGCTTGGCATAGCCGATCTTCTCCATCAGCTCGGCATAGCGGATCAGGTTCAGATCGCCGCTCGGAAGGTCTGTGAACTGCATGGCGCGTTTCTTCCAGTCCGCTTCCATGCTGCGCAGAGGCATTCCCTTATGGACGACATGGTTCTTGACATGGCAGCCGATCACGCGGTCACCCACCTTGGTGAAACGGGTCTCCCAATCCTCACCTTCCCAGCAGTGAGAAGGATCGGCGTTGACGGTCATGCATTTGTCACCGTCGCAGATGTCCACCAGCATATTGAAATCATCGGCGCAGCAGGCAGCCGTACCCGGATGGATCTCGTGAGCCAGATAGATACCGCGCTCATTGGCGTATTTGCGGATGCCGGCAGTCTGTTTGACAAAGCGTTCCTGACCTTCTTTGATCAGGTCATAACCGGCTTTGAAGAAGCCCCAGGGATAACCCGTGGCCAGTTCCCAGCCGAAAGCAGGACCCCAGAACATCGGCAGGATATAGACCTTCAATTCAGCGGCCAGATCCATCAGTTTCTTCAGATAATCCTCGGTCCACTTCTCGATCTCCGGAGCGGATTTCTTACCCACTTCACTGGAGAGGAAAGGCAGGATGGTCTTGGAACCCGTCCAGGCGGCGTTCAATACCCAGGTCACACAGTGACAGCTGATGCCGTCAAACTTCAGACCGTACTTGGCAAAAGTGTCTTTGATCTCAGCGGCTGTTTTGAAACCGCCCTTGCCGTTTTCCAGCATATAGCATGTCGGCTGAGCACCGGCTGCACCTGCCTGCTTGGCGAACGCTAAGAAACCTTCCAGTCCCTTGGGACCGTGTTGACCACCTTCAATACTTGAGTGAAAAATAGACTTACCCATAATATAACTCTTTTTAATTTTTTATTAAAACAACGCTCCAGCCTCTTACGGTCTCGAAAAAGGCATCTTCCGAAGCCGCCGACTTAAAGCCGAATTTGTTGGAGATATCTAACAACCTTTGCCGCCTAAAAGCAAACCAAAACTCTCATTTTTATAAAATTTTGCTCTGTTTTTCCCTGTTGACGTTTTTCCTCCGACCTGCTAGCATTGGAACGTATGTGTAAGATATTCAAAACAATGGCATTCATACTGTGCTCAGGTGCGCTGCTGACTTCAGCGTCTTACGCCGCCCAGTCTGATTCCGTCTATGGTGATAAGACCGTCCAGCTGTTCGACCTGGATCCTCTGGCGGCACAGCAGAAAAATACCATCCTTGTGGATGAAGCCCCTCAATTTACGGGTCCGGCCTTGAAAATCTCCACCGATAATGAAAACGATTTCATCGAGTTACGCTCCGAAAAATGGAGTCAGGCCAAATGCCTCGCTTTTGATATCTACTATGACGCGGAACACTCCGGCTCTTTCTACCTGCGCGCCTTCGCTAAAGGCCAAAAAGGAGAATCACTCCACGCCAATATCGGCTTACTGCCCCGTATCAAGACCCGTGTCACCTTCCCTCTGAGCTACTTGAACGCCCAATCCGTCTTTATGCGCCGTGATCCGGCTCGTCTGAAAGGCGTCATCTTCGGCAAACGGCTGCCCATCGAAGAGCTGGATCACTTTGCCATCGCTGCCAAACTGACGGAACGCGAACCGCAGGAAGTCTTCTACATCAGCAACATCGCCCTGCTCAACGGTGATCCCGAATTTGAAGTCCCCGATGTCAAGCTGGTGGATGAAATGGGTCAAAGCACCCTGAAAGACTGGCCCGGCAAGACCCCGAACATCCAAGCGCTGAAAGAACAACTCCAAACCGCGCTCCATGAAGCCCGGATCGCATCTCCTTCCACAAAGTTAAGTCCCTACGGCGGAACATTCAAAAAACAATTTGACGCTTCCGGATTCTTCCGGGTGGAGCATGACGGCACCCGCTGGTGGATGGTTGACCCGGACGGCTGCGGCTTTTTCAGCATGGGACTGGACTGTGTGAATCCCGGCGACGCGACCTACATCGTTCCCGGCATGGATCCGCTCTTCCAATGGCTGCCTGATACACCCGAATTCGATCCCAGCAACAGCCGCAACTGGAAAGCCAGCCCCACAGTGAACTTCCCCATTGCCAACTTGATACGCGCTTTCGGCACACAGGACTGGAAGTACCACTGGCGCACGATCACCCTGCATCGTCTGCGCAGCTGGGGCTTCAACACCATCGGCAACTGGTCCGACCTGAACTCCATGCGCGGCCAGCAGATCCCTTATGTATTACCTCTGAACGGATTCCCCGGCACAAAGACCGCTCTCTTCCGTGATTTCCCGGACGTGTACAGCGAGGAATACAAAGTGAACTCCGTTCGCTTTGCCCGTGGACTTGCATCTTATAAAGACGATCCCTGGCTGATCGGCTACTTCATGCGCAATGAACCCGAATGGGGATTCGGCAGCTTCAACCTTGCCTCGGAAATGCTGGAAGCCAACCCCGGCACCGCTACCCGTAAAGCCCTGGCCGAGTACCTCAAGGGCATCTACACTGATGTCGAGGCACTTAACAAAGCATGGGAAACCGACCTGAAATCCTTCAATGACCTGATCGAGAAAAACTTCCGCCGGATGCAGGATCGCTCTAAGAAAGCCAGTCAGGATCTGTGGGACTTTTCCGGTCAGATGGTATCCACTTACGTCAGCATTCCCGCCGCGGAACTGCGCAAAGTCGATCCCAATCACCTGAACCTGGGGATGCGCTATGCCTGGATCTCCTCGGATCTGCTCTACAAAGCCGGTGAGAATTTTGACGTATTCAGCATCAACAGCTATGAATATCTGCCCTCTTTGGAAAGTGTGGACGAGATCGCCAAACGCTGCAACAAACCAACCATGATCGGAGAATTCCACTTTGGCGCGCTGGACAAAGGCATGTCCTCCACCGGGTTGAAAGCTGTCGCGACTCAGAAAGACCGCGGTCTGGCCTACCGCCGCTATGTGGAACGCGGTGCGGCTAATCCTAATCTCCTTGGGACTCATTATTTTATCCTGAATGACCAGTCCTATTTGGGACGTTTTGACGGCGAAAACTACCAAATCGGTCTGGTGGATACGGCACACACTCCCTATACCGATATGATCGAGGGAGTTATAGAGGCTCACAGCAATGTTTACGACATTATGCTGGGAGAGAAAAAACCTTATGATATTCCTGTCAAAGCATTGAAACCAATCAGTTTTTAATAAGATCACCGAAAAAATCGGATCACTGAGTACAACTAAAAATCCAGAGTCACTTGTTTTATAAGTAACTCAGACCTGCCTTCACTTTTTTATTGACCTGAAAGCCGGTCTGAGTTATCAATAGCCCCGCTTATGTTTGCTGCATTAAGACGTAACAAAACTTGGTTGTGGGGGATCCTCATTATTGTTGTGATCATCTCCTTTGTCATTTTCTTTTCACCTGACGTGAATCTGAAACGTTCCGAAGGTGATACTGCCATTGTCGCCTATATGGACGGCAAACCTGTGACACAGGGGCAGTTCCATCAGGCTTACACCGAAGCTTCCATCTTCTACTTCCTGAACAACGGCCAGTGGCCGCAGGACAGCCGGGGTTGGAACGCGGAAGCTCAAGCCAAACAGAGACTTTTCCTCAAGGACAGAGCCGCGAAACAGGGCATCACCGCCACGCCTCAGGCCGCTGCGGTCTGGCTGCAGAGCCTTCCCTATTTCAAGGACAAAGACGGCAATTATTCTCCGGCCATTTATGAGCGCGCTCTCACGAATTTCGCGAAAGCCGGCATCAGCCGCTATATGCTGGAGGACTACGCCCGCAGTGAGATCGCCATCAAACAGCTGATGGCCTCCTTCGGTCTGCCCGGCGCGATGGTCTCTCCCCGCTCTGCCAAAGCCAATCTGGCCGATGACAAGGAAACCATTGTGGCCGAGCTGGCTGTGTTCCCGACGACCAACTATCTGGAAGGCGTGAACGTCAATGAGACCAATCTGACCCGTTTCTATACCAACCGCATGGCCTCCTACCGCATCCCGGACAAGGTCAAGCTGCACTATGTCAAGTTCGACAGCACCAACTATGTGGAGGAAGGCATCAAACGTTTTGAAGCCAAGCAAAAGATGACCCTCGATGAGTTCGCTGACAAAGTGTACAAAGAGAGTGATGCCGACAGCTTTAAAGATGACGACGGCAATGTCCTCTCCGAGGCGGATGCCAAAGTCAAGATCACCGATGAGATCAAAAAGAGCACCTCTCTCCAGGCCGCGCGCAACGCCGCCCGTGACTTTGTGAATCCCTGCTTTGAAGCGGAGAAACTGGACGAGGAAGATTATCTGGCCGCCGCCAAGGCTGCGAACCTGACTGTGCCTGATACGGAACCTTTCGCACGCAATGAAAGCATCG
>JAEENR010000080.1 GCA_016283885.1 Verrucomicrobiota bacterium | reverse complement strand
GGCAAAAAACCTTACAATACTGCTGGACATGGTGCTTCCAATGAACATGATGAAACCAATCAATCCACCGACAACGGAATAGAGACCGTAATCTTCCTTGCCCAGAGACATTAATACCCAGCGAGAGCTGAACAGTCCCATTCCGACAACTAAGAGCATGCGCGCATACGTTGTCAGTATGTTGACGATGATCAGATTATTTCCCTTGAGTTTCACTCTGTTGTTTGGCTTCCCCTGACGGTTTATTCCATCTTGTTTTCATGTTTTGCATAGGGAGCAAAAATATCCGCGACTAATACGGACGCTTTCTTTTTTACTTAAAACCGGGCTTCTTGTAAAGTGCTATTTTTTTGAATAATAACTTTTTATGCTTGTTTTTGCGGAGTCGCGGCAATGGCAACGCAAAAAAGAAAAAACGGGGTGGAAATGTTCCACCCCGTGAGGTTAAAACCTATTGAGGATCATTTATTTCAGTTCTTTCACGCGCATATTGCGGAAGGCTACGTTGCCGTGATCGCCCTGCACGAAGAAGGAACCCGGATCGTTCACATTACCGTCGAGTTCGCTGCCGGTGGCGCGGTCCACGGTCAGATTGTCATGGACTTTCTTGCCATTGACGGTGACGGTGACTTTGTTACCTTTGACGATGGCTTCCACGGTGTTCCACTCGCCCGGTTTCTTGGAGGCTTTCACACTGGCAGCGGTGTGGTTGTAGATAGCATTGTCGCCGGTCTTTTCCGGTTTGGCATCAGCCGCTTCGCCAAGGACTTGGATCTCATGACGTCCGCGCAGATAGAAACCGCTGTTGGAACCTTCGGGAACCATGTATTCATAGCGGACGATAAAGTCGCGGTATTTCTTGTTGGTGACCAGATCTGTGCCATGTCCGTTTTTCGGGATGCGGTTGACCAGCATTCCGTTCTGGGCGCTCCAGCTCTTGTAGCCATCGGCTCTGCGATAGTGCCAGCCGGTCAGATCACAGCCGTTGAACAGAGGAACAAATCCCTCTGCCACTTCTTCGTCACTGAGTTTGAGCCACTTGCTGGTGGGGCTGGGGTCACCGTCGATAAGACCTAATGACCATTGGATGCCCTGGAGGACGTGTCTCTGATACCAGTCGGTGGCCACAACGTCTTTGCGATGGCCCAGAGAGGTGTAGAACACGCGGCCTTGTCCCCAGTTCTTGCAGTAAGCGATGGTGTAATCACCCGGCTGATTGGCATCTTCGCTGCCATCGTTCGGACGTTTGTCCAGAGTCAGCAGACCGTGAACGGTCTCGCGATGGAATTTCTGGAGAAGATAAATTTCGTCATGTACTTTCAGATCCTTAGGAAAACCTTCCAGGATAGGATGGTTGGGATCTTCAATGATGGGGGAGACAGTCGCTTGGTTACGGTGAGTCCAGAACAGACCGCCGACCATTTCCGTGTAGGGAGGGAATCCCGCGAAAGTATCTGTGGCAGCATGAACGCCGACATAACCCTTACCGGAGGCGATCCAGTTGATAAAGCCCTGTCTGTCAGGCAACGGCAGATCGCCGGTAGTGTTGTTGAAGAAAACGCCGTCATATTTTTGCAGAGATTCCATAGTCATGTATTTGGCCATGTCTTCATCTGTCTTCACAAATGTAACGTCAAATTGACCGCTATCCTTGGCTAGTTTCGCCACCATGTCATTCACATCGGGAATGACATCATGCACAAATCCCTTTGTGACAGAAACTACAAGGATCTTTTTATCCGCCGCTTGGACGGAGAACGCAAAACACGCTGCAACCAGGGCAGCACCGGTTTTTAACCAGAAACTTTTAGAATTTTTCATAAAAAAACATTCAAAATGCCATCATTAGACGGCTTAGAAACGCCCAATATTCAAAAACTTTTGCAAAAAAATTTCAATACTTTTTATAAGCACTTGAAAGTAAAACGGCTTTAGCCACTTGCGGAGACATCAGGCCATCAACGCTTTGTCCAGCAGCGATGCGCTCGCGGATGACATGGGAGGAAATATCGCAGTGAACATTATCCAGCAGATGCCAGCGGAATGGTTCCGGCGGGGGGTGTATGATTTCACCGGGTCGTGTAACAATGGCAAATTCAACCAGTTTTGCCAGTTCATCAGCATTCTTCCATTGTGTCAGCAAGGGAGCGTGATCCATGCCGATGATGTAGAAAAGCCGGGCCTGGGGGAAACGTCTCTTATATTCCCGAACGGTGTCAATGGTATAAGAAAGTCCGCCTTGTTCGATCTCGTAAGTATCTACTTCCCAAGAAGGATGTGATGCTATTGCCAATCGGATCCATTGAAGACGCAGTTCCGCCGGGGCGCTTTGCTGTCCGGCTTTGAAAGGCGAGCGGGCTGCCGGGATGAAGTACAGACGATCCAGTTCCATCTGACGGCAAACAGCTTCCGCCACCTGTATATGCGCCAGGTGGATGGGATCAAAGGAACCTCCATACATACCGATTTTCATCTTCGTCAGCTCTTGTCTGACAGAGAGTAGTGTGGTGGATTTTGCCCGCCATTTCAAGCTTTGGCAGGGGGAAAGATTTCAGGATATTGCTCAATCCCGCAGACAGCCGATGGGGGACGATCTTGATACCGTCCGGGCGGGTGATGGCCATATTCCCGCCGGTGATGATCATTAGCAGATCTGGTCCTGGTTTTAAGGCTTGTCAACGGAGTTTTTATTTTTTCTGTATTTTATTATGTTTCAAGATATTAGATTTTTTCATTGGAGAGATTTGGGGCATTTTGATGGAGACTTTTGAGGTATTTCATTGGAGATTTTTGAGGTAAAAGTTCCTTGCTTAACACGGAAGAAGGTGTATAATCAACTGGTTGATTTTGCTCATATTATGACAAAAAGAAGTTTTTTGGGGACAGTGCTTTTAGGTTTTTTGACGGTGACGACGCTCCTGGCCGAAACGAATCAGACGGCTCAAACCGCGAAGGATCTGCCGGCGGAGGCTCAGAAGGAGAAGTCCGCCGAGCTGAAAACCGGCAAGTATTATATTGATAACGGCAAAGTCCGTCTGGGGATCGATCTGGATCGCGGCGGCAGTGTGTTTTATTTTGCACAGTCTTCCACAAAGAAGAATATCCTCAATCACGCGGATGAGGGGCGTTTCATCCAGCAGTCTTACTACGGTGAGCCGGACGGCAGCGTCTGGGCCGGGAATCCCTGGGTATGGAATCCGATCCAGGGCGGAGGCAGCAAGGGGCGCAAGGCCAAAGTGCGTTCTCATGTTTTGGAGAAGGAAAGTCTGAAGGTCGTGTCCGAACCGGTGAACTGGGGCGGTGACAACGCGATGCCGGAGACGGAAATGGAGGAGCGGATCACATTGGAGGGTGATGTGGCTCATATCCATTACATTTTTCGGAATACAGGGGAAAATGCCAAAGATCATCCCGAAACAGATCACGAGCTGCCGGCCGTCTTTGTGGACGCGGATTATCCGAACATGGTCTTTTATGACGGCGGAAAGCCCTGGACTCACGACAAGCTGAAGTCCGTTGTTCCCGGCTGGCCCAACGAAGCTCATGTCCGCACAGAGGAATGGGGCGCTTATGTGAATGACAAGGATTGGGGGATCGGTGTTTACACTCCCGGTTCCATACGCTGCACGGATTACCGCTACAAAGGCAGCGGCAAGACCGGCCCGGAAGGGGATTCCTGTTCATACTTTGCGCCGCTTCGGAAGTTCGCCATCAAGAAGGGAATGACTTTTGAATATGATGTCTATCTCTATATCGGCACGATTCAGGAGATACGGGATACATTCTACAAACTGCACGAAGCGCAGAAGTAGAAACTTTTGAGAAACACGGCGCAAGTGAACGTTCTCTTGGTCATCATCACATAGTTGAATAGAAATGATACCAACAGTCACATTTATTTCAGTTTGTGTTGTTTTAACAATATTATCGGGATTGTATTTATTTTCAATATATGAAATATGTCGCACTATTAAAGATAAAAGAAAATACCCCCGACATGATATAATTCCTACATCTCTTTTAGCAACAGTTGTTTGGTTTGCTGTATTAATACTAGGGAATATTATTATAGGTGAGACAACAAAAGAGATACTACTTATCTTGATACTAACGCAGATTCTATATAATGGTATTATAAATATATTATATTGTATCCACTTGGGGAAAAGAGAAAAACGCTATGTAAATATTTTGAAAAAAAGAGGCAAAGAAAATTCATGGAGTAAGAAGTCATTATTTTATAAATTATATGATAAGTTAGATTTTCGTAGAATTGAAAATTGGCTTATGGGAAGCGAAGACTGGAACATTCGATTAGGTATATATTTAAAAATACAGGCTAAAAAGGGTATTTTTTTGAAATTTATAGTTTCTTCAATAATTATTCCAACTCTAGCTGCAATTATTTTCTTTATCATTTTTTATGGAACGAGAAATATGATATTTCCTGTTCTACTTTTGTATATATGTCTTTTTATTATAGGATTTAAAACAATATATGCTTTATTTTTTCTTTTCCGAACCACATATCAAAGTCATTCAATTCATAAAGCCTGGGATAAAATATCACCAGACAGCGATAAACAGCTAGTATTTCAGGAAATTCGCAGAAAGGAATTGAATTATAAGCCATTTTTTTGGGTGCCGTGGGAGGTTTTGTTCTGGATTGCAGGAGTGATAATTGCCTATGCATTTTTTAAAAATAACTCTGAGCTTATGCATAACCTGAAAAATATTTTATTTTACAGTGGAATCATCATGGGGGTACCCTATTTATTGCAAGTGTTATGTGCAAACATTACTGGCGCTGGATGGAGAATAGAATCTGATAGTCAGTTAGAAAAATTGATAGATTGCTATATAGAGCATAGAAAAAAATGGCCATGGCCAAAAATGTGATTGAAAGTATATTATGAAAATCGGCACGAT
>JAEENR010000079.1 GCA_016283885.1 Verrucomicrobiota bacterium | reverse complement strand
CTTTTTGTAGCTTCCGTTTTCATAAAAGTCGTTTTCATTTTACGGGATCTGTCCCCATAAGGCAACCCGGAATTTTTGATAGAACCCAAAATCGTTATTAGCAAAAAAAATAAAAGAATTTTTATTTGCAAAAGGGGGTGTTTATGAGTTAAATTAAAAACGTGCAAGGCGGACACCTTGCATGTGTTGCGGCGGATGTTATCTCATCCGTCTATTTATCAGTATAAAACTGATAAACAGGGTGATTATTGCTAGTATTGTATAGTCTTCAATAATCATCTTTTTTTTCACCACCTTTCCTACAGTTACTCATTTTCCCCTTTCATTTTTGAAAGTATCGAATGAATTCATAGGTCAGGAAGTGTGATGAAGACAAAAGACTCCAACACCGTGCTTTCACCCGCAACGAGTTGATTTTAGATTATTTGTTCCCTAATTCAAATTTTATTCTGCACTCCGTCGGGGTTGAGACGCTAGGAACTTGCGGCTATACGGTTTATTTTTTTATTATTGAATAAGTTATATGTATCCATCCGTAGTTCTTTTTTATTTCCAAAATACGGTTGAAAACTTGTCAAGGGTGTGTTAAATTTGGATTTGGGTGTTATTTGTGGGACACAATAGGTTATGAACTTTTTTAATTCTAAGTTTTTCAGACTGCTGCTGCCGATCCTGGGCTGCGGATTGGCCATCGTATTTCTGGTGTCTTTGCTGTCGCCGGTCATCACGCGTTTAAAGGCAGATCGCAATCCCTATAACCGGGAAATAACCCTTGCCGAGAACAGCGGTCAGTCGTCACAGCCGCAGGCTTTGCGCAGAACGGCCAGCAGCCATATCCGCTTCAGCGATTCGGGAAGCATCAATCTGCCCCGTCCGCATAAGGAAGTGAAAGAGGAAGAAGAGCTGATGGAAAGCGCCAATGACGCTTCCACCTCCCTGCAGGGATATATGCCGATCCTGGGCGGACAGTATCAAAACGCGAACAAACCCCGGCGCATGACCAAAGCCGAAAAGAAACGCATGGAGGAGAAACGCGACCGCCAGGAAAACTGGGCCTATGCCGATCCCGATGAAGTCGTGGACGACGCGGAGAAAGAAATCTGGGAAAAGAAAGATGCCCGCGATGCTGAAGAGGAGATCAAGGAAGATGAAACAGTGGAATCCATCATCCTGGGTGACAAGAAGAATTTGCTGATCTACAAGTTCATCAACGGGGATTCCGGTGACTCCAAGGATAAAGACGAGGCACTGGCCGCGACGCAGTCCAACCCCAAAAACGATGTTTCCGCCAAGGTCAAACTCAGCGACAGTGAAAGCACGGCATCCGCCGCAAACGTCAGGAATCCCACGGAACGGATCGTGAGCGGCGCGCAAAGCTCCCCTTTCAGCAAGGACACCGATATCCATTCCAAGGTGTTTTCCTCCTCCGGCAATAATAACAACAATGTCTGGGACTTTTTCAACGGCGGCTCCAAGTCCGCCTCCACTAAGATCGACAACCCGATGGCTGCGCTCCAGCAGCGGGAGAAGAGCATCAATGACTTCCGTTCGTTGATCACCACCGCGCCGCAAAGCCCGGCCAACGCGACTCCTGCCGCCAATCTCTCGGAGCGGGTCAACATCAGCTCCTCCACCGGGAATCTGTTCGGAACAGATGCCGGCGGCGGCAATTCGCTTCCGTCCAGTCCCGGCGGCATCACGCTGCCCGGAACGGATAACTCGCTCACAGCGCCGCCGACCGCGGCACCCGCAGCCAGAACTTCCCCTCTGGCTCCGGAAGGACGCGGCATCACTCGTGAAGGAATGCCTTCGCGCGAGATCCCCCGTCTGATCATCAGAAGACCCTGACCCCAAAACTAAAAAAATATGAACTCTTTTATTAAATTCAGTGCCGTCATCACAGCATGCGCGGCGTTTTTATTCAGCACTCACACCGAAACAGCTTTCGCGGCTGACGGAGATTCCACGCAGCTTGCTCCCATGATGACCCCGGCTCCGCTGGAACTGGGACGCGGAGTCAACGTGCTGGGCTATGATCCGATCTGGAACAATTTTGAACAAAGACGCTTCAAAGCCGAATACTTCTCCAAGATCAAAGAGGCCGGCTTCGACCATCTGCGGCTGAACATCCATCCCTTCCGTCATCAGCTGGGCGCGGACGAGGGCTACCGCATGAAAGACGAGTGGTACAAAACTCTGGACTGGATCGTGGACAATGCCCTGCGGAACGATCTGAAGATCATCCTCGATCTGCATGAGTACAACGCCATGAGCGAGGATCCCGAAGGCAACCGGGAGCGTTTCCTCTCCTTCTGGAGGCAAATGTCCGACAAGTTCGCCAGCTACTCCAACCGGGTCGTTTTTGAGCTGCTGAATGAACCCCATAACAAGCTCGATGCGAAACTGTGGAATGTTTACGCTAAAGACGCTCTGGCCGTGATCCGCGAAAAAAACCCGGAACGCCCCGTCATCATCGGCGCGACCCAATGGAACAGCATCAATCTGCTGCACACACTTGAACTGCCGGCAGACGATCCCAATATCCTGGTGACGGTCCACTATTACAAACCGATGCGCTTTACCCATCAGGGTGCCAGCTGGGTCGGCGAGGAACTGAGAAAAACCACCGGCGTGACCTGGGGAACGGACGAGGAAAAAGCGGCCGTTGTGAAAGATTTTGAGGAAGCCCGCAAGTGGGGCGTGGATAATCACCGCATCGTCTATCTGGGCGAGTTCGGTGCTTACGACAAAGCTCCCACCGAGTCCCGCGTGACCTACACGGACTACGTCTGCCGCACCTGCGAAAAGATGGGCTGGAGCTGGGGCTACTGGCAGTTCGATTCCGACTTCCTCGTCTTTGACGTGAAAACCGATAAATGGTTTGAACCGATCCTGGGCGCGCTGATCCCGAATTCTCCGGCTCTGAAATAGGTCCTGACACGACGTGGCTGCGTCACCATCATCCGGCTCTGTCCCAACGCGGGGGACTCTTGCCTCCGGGCAGAGCAAAGAAGAACTCTATCCGGCCAGCGGACGCTTTCCGCGCAAAGGATACTACCGCTTTCGGATGACGATCGCCTTTGACGGCACTCATTACGCCGGCTGGCAGTTCCAGCTTTCCGGGCTGGCCGTCCAGCAATGCGTGGAAACCGCCCTGAAAGCGCTTTTCCCCGGCTCGCTGGGTGTCCACGGATGCAGCCGCACCGATGCCGGAGTCCACGCACTGGGACTGGTCGCCCACGCGGACGTTCCACGCGAAGAATTCCGCATCCCCATCCGCAAACTGATCCTGGCTCTGAACGCGCACCTGCCGGAGGATATCCGTGTGCAGAAAGTCTCGCGCTGTCCACAGGATTTCCACGCGCAGTATCAGGCTCACTCCAAAGAATACCGCTATCAGGTCTGGAACCATCCCGGAATGAACCCCCTGCTGATCGCGCGCGCCTGGCACGTTGCCAAAACGCTCGACCTGGTTTCCATGCGCCGGGCAGCCGCTCTCTTTGTGGGCAAAAAAGACTTCCGATCCTTTGCCTGCAATCACGACCAGTTCATTGAAAACACCGTCCGCACCCTCACCCGGTGTCAGATCCAGAAACGCGGACACCTGCTCACCTTTGTGATCGAGGGCAACGGCTTCCTCTACAAAATGTGCCGCAGCATCGTAGGCACACTCGTCCAGGTCGGTCTGGGCCGCTATACTCCGGCCGATGTCGAAGCCATGTTTGAAAAGCGCGACCGCGAATCCGCCGGCATGTCCGCTCCCGCCGAAGGACTCACCCTCTGGAAAGTCAGCTACCGCGCGGAATCGAAAAAGGAATTGGAACAGAGTGCCAAAAATGCTAAACTCTGTTCGACTTGGAAAGGAACCAGGGAATGAAAAAACTGCCGGTTGGCCTTGAAGATTTTAAAAAGCTGATCAAAAACGACTTTTATTACGTCGACAAGACATTGATCATCCGGGAATTACTCTCCGAATGGGGCGACGTAAATCTGTTCACACGCCCGCGCAGATTCGGCAAGACCCTGACCCTGGACATGGTCAAATGTTTCTTTGAGATCGGCCAGGATAAATCCTTGTTTGACGGATTGGCGATTTCCAAAGAAAAAGAGCTTTGCGAACGGTACCAGGCCCGGTTCCCCGTGATCTTCATTTCCCTGAAAGGAATAAACGCCGATACCTTTGAAACGGCAAGAGACATTCTGGCCAAAGTCATCCGCAACGAAGCTATCCGCCACCAGCAGCTGATGGAAAGCACCGTGCTGAGTGTTTTCGAGAAAAAACAACTGGAACCTTTACTGCTGGGTGAGATAACGGATCCCATCCTGGTGGACAGTCTCCGTACTCTTTCCGAACTGCTCTGCAAACATTACGGCCGGGAAGTCCTCATCCTGATAGATGAATATGATGTGCCCCTGGCCAAAGCCGAATCGAACGGCTACTACGACAAGATGGTAAATTTGCTCCGGGTCTTGTTTGAACAGACGCTGAAGACGAATTCCAGTATGTTCTGCGCGCTCCTGACCGGATGTCTCCGGGTATCCAAGGAAAGCATTTTCACAGGTCTGAACAAGGTCTCTGTCTTTACCGTCACTCATCCCCGCTTCAGTGATTCCTTTGGATTCACCGACACGGAAGTCCGGACACTGCTCGATTATTACCAGTTTGCCAGTCACTATGAAACGATCCGGGATTGGTATGACGGCTATCACTTCGCGGACGCGGATATCTACTGTCCCTGGGATGTCATCAATTACTGCAAGGATCTGAGAGCAAACCCCAATGAGGATCCTCATGCCTACTGGATGAATACCAGCGGCCACGATATCATTGAAAAACTGATCCGGGAAGCCGACTCTTCCACGCTGAAAGGCGAGATCGAAGATCTTTTAGACGGCAGATCCATCAGGAAAAAAGTGATCGAGGAATTGACCTACCGCGATCTGAACAGATCCATTGAAAATATATGGAGTATTCTCTTCACGACCGGATATTTGACGCAACAGGGAAAATCCGCCGGTGATACTCTGGATCTGATCATTCCCAATCGCGGCATCCGCGAAGTATTCAAATTCAAAATTTTTGAACGGATCAGCCGGAATATCAAAAAAGACGCGAAAAACCTGAGAAAATTCTGCGAACTCTTTCCCCAGGGCAAAGCTCAGGAGATCGAAGACCAATTCAACGAGTTTCTCAGAAAAAACATCAGTATCCGGGACAGCGACAAGGAGAACTTCTACCACGGCTATCTGCTGGGAATGTTATTAAGCATGGACGAATGGCGGATCCGGTCCAACTGTGAATCCGGCGAAGGATTCTGTGATATTTCCATAGAGATCGCGGATCAAAAAACAGGCATCATCATCGAACTCAAATACGACAAAGAAGACCGACTGGACGAATTCTGCAAGGCGGCACTTGCCCAGATCGAAAACAAAAAATACCAAATCGAAGGCGCGGAGAAAATACTGAAATACGGCATCGCCTGCTGCAAAAAACATTGCAAAGTCATCTGCGCTAAATAGCAAAAAACGCGGTCCGTTACAATTTGCAGCAAACCGCGTTCTTGAAAACTTCACATTACTCTTTCACAGATTTCTGATTTGATCGTATCGTTTTTTTCTGGTTCTGACTTTCTATTGATCTTAAAAACATCTGTGCCGCTTTATGAACATCTTTATTTTTGGATTTTTTCTCCAATTCTTCAATCATATCAATATCTCGTTTTTTCTGTTCTTCACTCACGCTCTCCGGGTGATTCTTATACATTCCCACAAAATTGAAAATTGAAAAAGCCTTGACTCCATCATCTGGATCAGAACTGATATGTTTTCTTAAAATGGAAAAAACCTTATACGTATCATTAATATAATATCTTAAACAATTAATCGCAGCACATCTTACAACATCATCTTTATGTTCTGTCAGCGGCAGCAAATATCGTTCTGATTCTTTATAAATTTCCTCAGTCTCCGGGTACGTCTTATTCGGTTTGATATCTATCATTCCCTCAAGCAGTATCAAGCGTAAAACAACCGGAGTTTCGTTCGTCAATCCTCGAATGAGTGCTAACCTTCCCTGTCCTTCCATGTTTTTCAGGCATACAACAGCAGGAACATAATTACTCGACGCGCAAAGCTGTGACTGAAAAAACGGCAGCAAGGGCAATAAATTTGTTCCCATGTATGAACTTAATGCCTGAAATTGAAAATACGCCGGATCCACAGGTATTGGTTTCTTATTTTCGGGATCTCCGCTTACCGGATTTTCTATGATTTTTGATTGTATCGTGTTAGTCGTGTATGCGAACAATTCATTTTGGCTAAATGAATAAAGTTTATTAGTGCTGTCTTTATACGTATTTAAAACAAACCCCATTTTCTCCTTAAAATCGTCATCAATGAATCCTTTCAAAAACTTGTTAGTTCTCTGATCTGCACCAACAGTCGCTCTTTCATATATTTCAAAAAGCTTTGGACAATACCTTAATTCATATACTCTCATGAGTACTTTTTCTATAGAATCATCGGATGTCAATTTTGAAGAAAGATCTTTATAGGATGCTTCAATATCCTCCGCATATGTATTTACTATTAATTCCTCTATACTGCTAAATTTATCTCGGTCCCTGTTACTCTTCTTACTCTCTTCGCTTCCATCATAGGATATAAATATGGATAATGCCAACCATGCAATGAAACCAATGGCAACGAACGAAATATAAATAATGACTCTTTTTCTTTTCATAAAATTATGCTTTTATCACAAAAAACGCGATCCGTTATCATTCATAACCAATCGCGTTTTTCATTTACAGATCCATTCCTAATCGGACTTTGGCATCTTCGC
>JAEENR010000078.1 GCA_016283885.1 Verrucomicrobiota bacterium | reverse complement strand
ATTTCCTCACGAACGGGAGCAGAGGAATTCAATTCACTCTCCAGGCGAATCGTTTCCAAATCCCAAGCTTGCAATTCCAATAGACGCTGTAAATCATCCCGCATACCGCCGCTATCCTAGCAGTCTATTCCAAAAATTACAATGCTTTTCACCAGACGTGAGCTTTTCCGTACCTACGCAAAAGACCGGACTCTATACAGAATCCGGTCTTTTTATTTCACTTAGTTGAAATCAACTAAATGCGCATCAAGTAAATACTACTTGGTCAAACGATAATAACCAGCAGACTGGCTCACAGGGACTACGCACTGATAAGCACCGCCGACCAGTTCTCCTTCAAGGATCGTCCAGCTGGTACTGTCCGCGGTCGGAGCTACTTCGAGAGAAGCGCCGGAAGCCGCATCCCAACGGAGAGTCAGATTCTCGCCATCGAAATCATAGCTCAGTACCAGATCAGTCGGAGTCGGAGGATCCACTCGTTCCTTAATGGAAACATTGGTGAAGTTGGCGTAAGCATCGTTGCTTGTAGAGCTGTTAGCAGTCACCCACATACCGATATAGAGCGGTACATCGGCTCCCAGTACGCCTTCTTCCCATTCAGCGGTATCGACTTCTTCCAGAACGATCCAGGACAAGCCGTCATCTTCGCTGACATAAGCGGTAAAGACTGTACCCACGCGTGTGATGCGCTGCCAATGCGG
The DNA here is from genome assembly GCA_016283885.1 of Verrucomicrobiota bacterium. Classification (GTDB taxonomy): domain Bacteria; phylum Verrucomicrobiota; class Verrucomicrobiia; order Limisphaerales; family UBA1412; genus UBA1412. Next base: position 14,191 of record JAEENR010000078.1, on the reverse strand, counting down.
CCACTGAGCCACTCTCTCACTGATCGTACCGGTGGTATCATCTATAGAAGCACCAAAGGCTTGACGCCAGGCTGTCCAGTATCTGGAAGCGGTACTGCCGCTATCACGCTGGTCATCGCGCTGGGCTTGTGTCGCAAAGAGACGAGCAGAACCATCATTGGAACCATCGCCCAGGGCTTCACGAGCCATCAAACCTGCTTTGATCCAAGAACCGGTGGAAGTGCCCACAACGCTGTTCAGCTTCGCTCTGAAGTCGAAGTCTCCCTCAGGAGCCTTCTGCCAGACGAAATAGCAGCCGTCAGAAGTACCACGCAGATCCGAGCCGCTGCCCTGGATGTTATATTCATCCGTGGCGGCATTGTAATAGTAGCTACCCGGAAGTCCCGGAGCCGCGCCGTTCTTCAGAATATCTTCGCCCACAAAGTCATTGGGATCGGAGGTCGGTTCGACATAAACATACTTGCTGTTATAATCCGCGACCGACACAATGCCGTGATTCTTGATATTATGAGCTGTATTGAAGAGACCGATATAGCCCTTCTTAGGCATGGTGTAATCCAGATTGCCGATCGTACCGGAGAACAAGCCCTGGTTGATCATAGTCCAGTTGATACCTGTTGAGGAGCGATACGCAGTGAACACATTGCCTTCGCGTTTCAGACGCAGCCAGGCATTGGGATAATTCACATTGCCATTGTTGACGGAATCGACCAACGTCAAATTGCCGTCAACGAGTCTCGGCCAGCTTGTGGTCGTTGCTGTTCCGGCAGGATATGCACGCTGCATCACGATAGACTGAGACGGAGTCGTCAGGACGTTGAGCATCGGAGCATCGAAGTCCAGGCTCGTGCGGTACATGATACCACCTTTCTCCCAGCTTTCCTGAGCAGTGATATTGGTGATATGGACCACAAAGTCAAAGTCACCATCCACTTCCTCATAGAGATAGAAGCAAGCGTCGCCGGCACCTTCCACGTCAGTACCCCATCCGTTCAATGTCATGGAACCGGGGCGGACATCCGCGTAACCCAGGGTACCGATCGCACCGACACCACTGGCTACACCCGGATTATAAACATTCGTCATCTTCAACTGCGTATAGCCGCCAATCAGAGTGGCAGGAACCATCTCCTTACCGGAGAGATTCTTGACAGAGACAACGACCTTGATCGTTGAAAGAGAGATCACATCGATCGGGTCGATTTCCAGGAAAGCGGCCCAGGCATCCATATATGTACCCAGTCTGGCAGACTTCACAGTCACACCTTCGATCTTGTAATTGTTCACGTTGACAGAATCTGCATGATCCGGCTCTTTATCGAAGAGAACGATCACTTCGTTGCCGGCTCCCATGACATAGTAAGGTGCCAGAGGCGCATCGTCTGAAGTGACACTCACGATCGCATCATTGGACTTCACCGTCTTGCCCGGAACAGAAAGTTCGCAATAAACGGCCTGGCCGTCATATTCAGGCAGAGCGCTGATAGTCACAGATGTATCCGTAGCACCGTAAATGGCATGACCCGCCACATACCACTGATATGCAACAGGGGCATTCCATTCATTTTCGGATGTACCAGCCACGCTGAAGGACACCAGATCACCGGCCATAGCGGTAACGCTTTCAGGCTGTTTGGTGACTGTAATAAACGCTGTATCCGGGTTGGCATAGATACCGATCATATTACCGGTCAGGATCGGAGCTGTGTTATTGGCCTGCACCGGGTTGTTGACGTTGTGCCAGGTGATGGAGACAAAGTCTCCGCCGCCGCCTTCACGCAGAGAAACAACATAGTAGTATTTCTTGCCCGCGATCAGCTGTATCGGGGTAGAACCATAGGTACCGGTAGCGCCGCTCCAGTCATATCTGCGAGCACCGGAGCTGTTCCAGCCGTTCTCCCAGGAAATCGCTTCTTCAGAGAGATTTTCAACCCATTCATCGGAAGAGATCCACAGTTTGTAATCATCATCGCAGGAACCGGTGAAGTCATAAATACCGGTCTCTTCAGGAACGATATAACCGGAAATGCGTTCCACACAGTTGTCCTTATTAAAGGTATCAGTGGTGATTTCCAGATATCTGCCCAGCTGAGGGTTGGCATTGTAAGGAGTTTCCGTAAACATCCAGGATGTTGTTTCAAACAATGTGTCAAAACTGCTTGCGGTACCGAAGGATTCCAGAAGCGAATATCCAGGAGACCAAACGAAGGCTGTGAAGGTGGAAGGCTGAGTCAGTTCATAACCGGAATAATCATAAATATTGCTGTATTTAACGGTATAAACCTTGCCTTCTTCCTGATGAGAAGTCAACAGGATGACTTTCGTGCCGTCATCGTTAAAAGAGACACCCGTGATTTCAAGACCATCAATGCTGTAATTTGAAATCTCATCGTATCCTATCACAAACTCACTGAAGCTGATCACGACTTTATTCATATCGTTGTGACCGGTCGCTACAGCTGTCGGAGCTTCTGTATCACTCGTGATCGTGACTTTGATCTCTTGGGAAGAGTTCGTCTTGCCGGCCAGAGCCATATCCAGACGATAGACACCATCATGATTGTAATCAGCGGCATTCACGAAAGACAGTTTGGGAGTTGTACTTCCACTGACATCCAGCAAACCATCCGCTTTGACCCACGCGCCGCCGGTGCTGTCATTCTTGACATACCATTGATAAGTGGGAGCAATATTCAGATCGGAACCATAGGTGACTTTCACATTTAAGTCAAAAGCACTGCCGGCAGAAATGACCACGCTGGATTCCGGCTGAGAATCGATATTCAGGACCGTATTGGCAACATTGTACAAATCTGTAATGTACTGTGCTCCAATGCTGGGTGTTCCATCAGGGATCTGCGCCAGAGGCCCTTCACTCGGCAATGACCAGGCGACCTGGAAAACTTCACCGCCGGAAATTTCATAAAGATATGCCTCAAAGTAATAGAGTTCACCTTTGACCAGATTGTAGATGCCGGACTGCTGTCCCGCATTCTTGGTGAAGTATCCATAAGTACTCCAATCCGTCTGCTGGCAAATCGGGTTTGTGCTGAGATTCTGAGGATCACTGTCTGTACTCAGGAAGAACATACCCTGATCATCAGAAGACAAAGCAAAACGGTATTCACCTGTTTCCGGCGGGATCAGATAACCTTTGCAGAACAGACCGAAATAATTATCGTTCTCCGCATTATAGTCTAAACCATTGGTGACATCTATCACTTTAGTAGGAGCGATACTTTTTCTTACCGTACTTACCAGATCCGAGATACTGTCAGGATAAACCGTATTCGCATCATACCATTTGCCTTTGACTCCAGTTGTCGTCATGACAGTGAAGTTTCTCTGATAGGAAGCAGACAACTTGCTGCCGTCAGCCGCGGTGATGTTGGAAACGGTGATGGTATAGCTGCCGCCGGCAACAACAGGAGCGCCTAATATAACATATCTATTCCCTTCAGAAGGAGTTAAAGATGTAATAGCTACAGGAGCCCCGCCCTCTTCGGTCAGAGAGTAATTGGATGCGTCTGTCAGAGAAGCCTCATCAATGATCTTGTTGAAACGGGCATAAACAACTTTGTCGATCGGATTGTATCCGGCACCGAGAACGGCCAAATCATCTGTCACAGCCTCTACATTCAACGTAAAGTCACTGATGGCAATAGAGATATCATTAGCAACTTCCAGCGTATAGTCTCCGGAATCGCTCACCTCCAACTGTTCAAGAGTATAGGAGAATGTGTTTTCATAACTTTGTGTGTTGTAAATGACTTTATCCCCTTTCTTGAGTGTGTAGGTAAACGGATCATAACCGCTGACTTTAACATCCAGAGTATAGGAAGCACCATCGGCTACATTAACGACAGCAGGCGGAGCTTTCACAAATTCCGGAGCCAACTCCACTGTCGGCTGGAATTCACTGAATGTGGCCACACTGGTTCCACCACTCTCGGTATGAGATGTTGCCCACATACCCACAGAGACTTTATAACCGCGGTCTTCACAGAAAGCGGCATTCCCCAAGGCACCATCTTTCCAGGAAGAGGTATCGCGTTTATCCACTACGGTCCACGTCTTAGCATCCGAACTGAAATAACTGAGATAGGTATTCCCGATACGGCGGATACGGATCCAGGAGGGATAGGAGTAATTTTCATTACTGAGCGTCCTGGTGGAATCTGAGACATTGCCTCCAATAGAATCGCGCCAATGCGCGATCCATTTGGACGCACCGGCAGAAGCATCATTGCGCAGCCCCATAAAGCAGTAGCAGCGTGCATTGCCGTACTGATCTACGGTTTCATAAGCATTGCCTTCCGCATCATAATCTTCATAGAGGGTATCACCGCCTTCACGAACCATGATACCTGCTTTCATCCATGTGGAAGTTTCGGTTCCCGCAAAGGATTCCATTTTGACCATGTAATCAAAATTGGTATCCGGTTCTTCCAGCAAATAGACGAAATGGAACTGATCTGAAGTTCCCCAAACATCTGAACCACATCCATTGATGATGTATGTGTCAGTGCTTCCGTCATAAGTGTGAGAACCACCGGTGGTATTCACACTATGCGCATAAGGAGCGACCTGAGCCTGAGCTGCAATACAACCGGCGGCAATCAGAGCACCCGTTAATAATAGACTTTTATTAGTATGATTCATAACTAACTACCTATGTGACTTTAACAACCATCCATCCGCTTTGGCATCAAAACAGAAACCTTGTGTCAGTCACAACAACATAAGGCTGAGTAATTTATCATAGACAACCATCATCTCAATCCCTTTTTAAAAGGTATCCGACCTACTACCTCCAACAAGAGGCGAAAGTCATAATAAACTAAAACTGAAAGATTTTTAGCTTTTATGAGAGTATGTCTATCATAAAACAAAGACATTATAAAATACTTATTACCTCAAAAGAAGAAAAATATGTCATGAAAAAATTTTGGATTCTTGAAAAATATCTTTTGAAATGATATTCTTGGGGTGGATGCAGATGCGCAAACAATAAATGGGGATACAATATGAATAATAAATTATATTCAACTCTTATTAAAGCAGTTATGATTTTATTTACCGCTATGCTTTTATTCTCTGTCTGTCATGCACAAAACGCTTCACTGGAACCTCTCGTCCAGAAAGCGGAAAAGGCTTATCAGAACCAGTCGTGGGCTGAGGCAGAAAGACTTTTTAACGAAATTCTGGAACACAGGGAGGATTTTTCAAAAAATCAACTCAACTGGCTTCAACTGCACTATCTTGCAGCAAAGTATCGCAATACCTACGCCCAATCTTCTACAAAAAACCGGAAAAAACTCAACGCTATCTGGGAGCAGATCCAAGAACTTGAAAAGGATCAGCAGGACGAATTCTGGGCAGAAATCCAGGAGACCCTGGGTGACCTGGAGAAAATGAGTCAGAATCGCAACTCATCCCCTTCTCTCTACCATATCCATGCGCTGGATTATTGGGCTGCCCAAACGGATATTGAAAAAGCAAAAAAGCGCTATCTGATTCTGATACAAAAGGTAATAGAGGATGCCTTTTTCAGCCCGAATTATTTACCATCGATCCAGGAGAATATTCTTTCAGACGCAATTCAATTAGTTGATAAACAAGATGATCTGCTAAAATTAAACCTTCTGCTAGCTAACCAATATCAGCATAAGCCCTTGACACCGGCCACTTATTATCTCATCCAGCGGCAATATGAAAAACTGCTGGGATTCCCCGTAAAAACTCCTCATTATGACCGGGTTCTCTTTAGCTATGCGCAATGGCTGGAACGACAAGGCAGACAAGTCAAAAATTCCAATAACAGGTATAGTTATTCCCCCGATTACGAAAAGGCTCTCACTTATTACCAGAAAATCGTCAAACAGTTCTCAAAGGAAAAATCACCTTACTGGGAACAGGCAAAGGACAGGATCAAAACAATCACCGAACCACAAATCAATCTTTTGGTCTCCAGCCAGTACACACCCGGCAGCCAAATCGAATACGCCTTGTCCTACAATAACCTGAGCAATATTCAAGTTTCACTCTATCCCATTGATTTGAACCGGGATATACATCCTCTGAAGGATAAGATACTTTACCGCTCCACTTATCTGGAAGCTGTTTCCGTCCAGAAGAAGAAACCTGTTTATACAGAGAGTTTTTCGCCAGAGACCAGCAACTGGCCACACTTCCCCAGCAGGAAGGATGTTTCCCCGAAAGATATTTTCCCCGCAGGCGCTTATCTGCTGGAAGCAAAATCCGGCACATACACCGCGCGCGAACTTATCCTGATCACGGATATCGCCCTTATCGCAAAAAGCGCGCCTGAAGGAGAAAATCTTCTCTACCTGGGCAACGCTTTCAGTGGGGAACCGATCCCTGATGCGGAACTGCATTTGATACATTCCTGGAACCGCTCCAAGGAGATTTTTTCCAAAGAACAGACACTGCACACAGATACTGACGGCATTGCTCGCTTTGCCTCTCTGGCCAAAGAAAATTACGGCAATATCCTTGTTACCGCGAAAAGCGGCGATCTGCAAACCCTCCTCTTTTTGAATACACAGGCTCAGTCTGATCCGAATGAGGATTTCTGCGTCTATGTCTTTACAGATCGACCGGTCTATCGTCCACAGGAAAAGGTGCAGTGGAAAACGATCGTCCGCTCCCGCAAGAACGGGATCCTGAGTACTCCCGCCGGACTTAAACTGGACTATGCCATCCACAGCCCAAATGATGAAGTCATCAAAAGCGGAACTGTGACACTCAATGACTTTGGCAGCGCCTTTGATTCCCTGACTCTGACACCGGAAATGCGGCTGGGCGAATATCAAATCGAATTCAAACAGAACGGAAAGTCTCTGGAATGGGCGACGTTCTTCCGTCTGGAAGAGTATAAGCTGCCGGAATACAAGGTCAGTGTTACTCCGACCGGGGAGAATTACCGCTTGGGAGATACCATCCAGGCCACGATCCAGGCTGAATATTATTTTGGCGGCCCTGTGGCAGACGCAGAACTGACGGTGCAAGTGCGTCAAAAGAATTATAATCACCATTGGATGCAACTTCGCCGTTATCCCTGGCTTTACGAAGATGATTTCTCCGGCGGCAACTGGCAGCGCTATAATGCCGGGGAGGTTATTTTGACCAAAACGCTGAAGACGGATCCCAGCGGACAAGCACAAATCGAATTTGAAACCCCGATGCAGATGAATCGCGATCTGGAATACAGCATTACCGCGACCCTGCTGGACAGTGCCGGTCGGGAGATCACCGCTCAAAACAATATCAAAGTCACCAGTTTCAGCTATTATGTTCAACTAAAACCGGCAAAGACGATCATCACTCCGGGAGAAAGCGCCGTCATCGAAATCACCGCTGAAGACGCGAATGGCAAGACTCACAGTGCGCAGGGACAAATCGAAGTGACCCGCAAGTATTATGTGGAAAGGTGGCAGGATCCCAACGGGGATATCGTTGAAGGAGAAAAACTGGAAGCATTCAAAAAACAGGTCGGGTATGACAATTTCCCTCCCTCACAGGAAAAAGGAAAAGCACCCTGGAGATTGAAATTCAGCAATTACCGTTTTGAAAAAATCCTGACACAAGAAGTTTCAACGGATCAAAACGGCAGGGCTCAATTCCGTTTCCCGCTGGAAAAACCGGGTTGTTATCAGGTCAGCTGGACGAGCGCGGACACTCTGACCCTGGGCAACGGTGAAAAAATCCCCTGGGATAACATTACCGCCTCCACATCGCTTTGGTGTGCGGATGGAAACACACGCACGGTTCAAATCAAAGAACAAGGCATCACACTTATACTGGACGAAAATCAGGCAAAAGTGGGACATTCTCTGCCTATCATGATACAGACTGATCATCCCGGACACCATATCCTGCTGACTTCCGAAGCGCATTCGATCATTGGATGCCAAATGATCCATATCGAAGGAGACGCGCAGCTTGTTGCTGTTCCTATCACAGAAGCGCATACCCCAAATGTATGGTTCACAGCCACCATGTTGGCAAATGCAAATGTTTTCCAGAATTCACAAAAAGTCATCGTCCCGTCCGAGAAAAACTTTATCACGATCGAAATGACACCGTCCTCCCCCGTACAAAAGCCCAGGGATAAAGGAAAAGTCACGATCCGCACTTTAGACGCGAACGGCAAACCTATCCAGGCGGAGGTTGCTCTGGGCATCGCGGATGAAGCTCTCTACGCTATTCAAAATGAATACGCGAAAGATCCCCGTGAGTTCTTCTCCAATCCGCTGCGCTGGCAGCAAGTACGGACTTATAACTCCTTCTGGCGGCCACTGGTATCCCGCAAAGCTGATACTGAAGAATCCGAAGAGGAACAGGACGATTTAGCCGAATATGAAAATGAGGAAATTCCATTGACTCTAGGTATTGGCGGTGCTGCGCCGGAAAGAAAAATGCTTGCGAGAAACAGTGCCATGACATTAGGAGTTAAGGAAGATGTTGCCTATGCTGAGGCATTAGCACCAGATATGGCAATAGCCGCCGGTGATGGTGAAATGATCTCTCCGGATCAAGTGACCGTCCGAAATGATTTTCAATCCACGATCTTCTGGGGACCAGAGATCATAACAGATACCGATGGATACGCGGAAGTAGAAGTGACCTACCCGGACAATCTCACCCAATGGAGATTGACAAGCCGCGCCAACACAAAAGGCAGCCAATTTGGTATCCAGCAAGGCGAAGTCCGTGTGCGTCAGCCTCTGATGACCCGTCTGCAAGCCCCGCGCTTTTTCACTGTGGGAGATACAGTCCACCTCTCCGCTGTCATAAACAATGACACTGAAAAAGATTTGAACGTAGGAGCTATTTTGGAAATTGAAAATGAAGATGTCCTGCACATGCAAGGTCAAAAGGAAATAACCGTCGTCATTCCCGCAAAAGGTGAAAAACGTGTTATATGGGAAGTCAAGGCCCTATCCCCCGGAAACATCAAAATCAAGACCATCGCCCGCTCCACTCAAGAAGCCGATGCCATGGAAAAGAGTTATACTGTCTATGCGCACGGCATTGAAAAATTCATTGCCCGCTCCGGAAAATTGAATCAAGGCAGCGCGGATATCATCATGAATCTGCCCAAGGAGCGGAAAGAAACTGTATGCGAGATCCAGCTGACACCCTGTCTGGCAGCCGGGATGCTGGACGCCCTGCCATATCTTTTTGACTATCCTTATGGCTGCACTGAACAGACCATGAGCCGCTTCCTGCCTGCGGTTATCGTCAAACGTACTCTGACAAAACTCAACATCCCCGCCGAGACTATCGAAAATCAGCTTTTCGGCGGCAGAGAGCAAGACACCAAAGCTCCGGGATCGGGTACGAGAAAATCGTTTTCACAATTAGATGAAATCACACAGAAATCACTGGATCGCCTCTATGATCACCAGCACCAGGACGGAAGCTGGGGCTGGTGGAAGGAAAGCAGCGCCGATCCATATATGAGTGCGTATGTCGTCTGGGGGCTGCAGCTGGCCCGGTCTGCCGGAATCGATGTCAAAGCAGATGCCCTGAAACGCGGCACCCAGTGGCTGGATGAACATCTGGTCGCTTACGATGGACTGCCCCAGATCCAATGCTGGATGCTCCACGCGCTCAGCATGGAAACAAATCAAGATTCCATCAAACACTACCGGGATGTCTTCGATCGCCTATATAAAAATCGAGAGCACCTGACCGCATATACCAGGGCATTATTGACACTGTCCGCTGTCAGACTGGAGAAAAACGAGGAAGCTCATATCCTCAGTCAAAATATCGAAAACGGAGTCATCCGTGATGACAATACAGACCAAACTGTTTTATTCAAACAAACAGACACCACCCAAACCGGCGGAAATGACCTGAACACCCTGCATTGGGGAGAGAGCGGCTACTGGTGGTACCATAATCAAATCGAATCAACAGCGTTCTCTATCGCCGCACTGATCGCGGCTGATCCACAAAGCTCGCTGATCCAGCCGGCTGTAAACTGGATCATCAAAAACCGCAGAGGCACTCAGTGGAACAATACACGAGACACCGCGTTATGTATATTGGCTCTCTGTGATTTTATCCAGACCAATAAAGAACTTGAAAACAGCGTGAGCTATTCCATAGAAGTCAACGGTTCCCCTGCCGGAGCCGGACAAATGAATTTTGGTAAACTCAATGGCGGCACAATGAAAATATGGGTGGATCCTTCCCTGCTCCATGAAGGCGATAATCATATTGTTATCACCAAACTGGAAGGTGAAGCTCCTGTTTACTTCAGCACACAAATCAAATACTTCAGCATGGAAGAACCCATTACAGCCGCTGGGAATGAGATTTTTGTGCGCCGCCAGTATTATAAATTGGATTCCATTCCAACTCTGCTCAAAGGACCAGCAACTCAAAAAACACTGCTGAAAAACGGTGATCATATTAAAAGCGGTGACCACATTGAAGTCGTCCTGACACTCGAAAGCAAAAATGAGTATGAATATCTGCTTTTCGAGGATATGAAACCGGGTGGTTTTGAAGCTGTACAGCTGAAGAGCGGCGCGCCGATCTTTATTCAAGAGCTCAGCGAAGCCGGCATCCGGCGCCGTGCGGCAGCCTCGATCCATTCCGAGTTGATGTCACCCGGTTCCAATCCGAAAATGCCGCCTTGGTGGAATATGATTTCATCTTCTGATGATGGAGATTACACAGGCAAAAGACTGTGGGTCTATCAGGAACAAAGAGATCAAAAAACGGCCTCATTCATTGATCACCTTTCGGAAGGTGTTTGGGAACTGCGCTATGAGTATCGTGCTGAAACACCGGGGCAATTCCACGCGCTGCCCGTCTTGGGTGAAGCCATGTATGTCCCGGAACTGCGCTGCAACAGCGATGAATCACTCATTGGCATTGACGAAAGAAATGACTGAAAAATTTTCACCGGAATCCATCAATCAACTGAATGAGGAATCCTTTATTTCCCGGCTGGGCATTCGCTGCACCCATGTAGAGGACGGACTGATGGAAGCGACTATGCCGGTAAATGAAAACAACTGTCAACCATTGAAGATGCTCCATGGCGGAGCATCACTCACGCTTGCGGAGACATTGGCCGGATGCGGATCTTATGTTCTGGAAAAAGGAAACAAATGGCCCTGGGGAATCCAGGTGAATGGAACACATGTTTCCTCTGTCGTGATGGGTGACAGTGTCAGAGCCGTGGCAAAACTGATCCATAAAGGTCATTCTACACACCTTTGGGATGTCAATATTTACGCACAGAGCACAGGGAAACTGGTCTCAACAGTCCGGGTGACAAATAAATTGGGTGAAAAGAAATAGTGATGAATAAAAAAGAAGTTTCCTATGCCTTATTCAAACGACCCGGCAATGGAGATGTCCATCTATTTTTCCAAGAAAATAACCTGCCCGAAAAAATTCGCACCCTGCGTGAATTAAACAATAAATCGGGGTTTGTTATTGCTCCCTTCATAAACAGCATAGAGACTCCCATCCTCCTTTTACATCCTGAACATCAGTTGTGCGGTGCAGAAAAGATCATTTCTTTTTTGAACACGAAACGTGAATCATCCATTCAAGATTTTTCTCACACTCCATCTTTGCCATATTTGCCGGAGGAAAATGTGTTCCTGCATTACTCAAAGGCTTTTCAATCCGTAAAGGATCTCCTTACAGCAGGCAAGCTGGAAAAAATCGTTCTTGCTCGCACATCATCCATAAAAAATGAAACTGATTTAGATGCAGTTCGTTTCTTTTTCAATGCGTGTGAAAGTTATCCCGATGAATATGTCGTTCTGTTTCACACTCCTTTTACGGGAAGCTGGCTGAGCGCCACACCTGAACTTTTGCTGGAACACACAGGCGGCATAGCGCATACTGTTGCCATTGCCGGAACGATCACAAAAAAGGAACAGGAACTTTCAGGACAATGGAATAACAAAAATATTAAAGAACAGCAAATCGTCGCTGATTTTATTCGCTCCCGTCTCCATCCATATCACATCACTTCTACTGTATATGAACCGATCCGTGTTCATTCGGGGAGACTCTCCCATCTAAAAACAAATTTCTATTTCAAGATGGAATCGCCAAAATTCCATGAGCAGGTCGGCGATATTTTAGATTCACTGCATCCAACACCCGCCGTTTGCGGTGTACCTCAAGAGATGTCTATGGGACTGATCCAGAAACTGGAATATCTTCCCCGTCTGTATTATTCCGGTTTTACGGGACTGCTCGATCTGGACAAGCAGACCCACTTCTATATGACATTACGATGCTTGAAAATGGATCAGGATCACCTGACACTCTATGCCGGCGGTGGTATACTTCCTATGTCGCAACTGGAAAAAGAATGGGAAGAAACCGAGGAAAAACTGAAAATCATGAAAAGCCTTTTTTATTGCAGAATAAAATAATATGTACACTGATAAGCTGAATGTGCAAATCCTTGTTTCACTGCTGATCGAACATGAAATTAGTCATGTTGTACTATGCCCCGGTTCCAGAAATTCACCGCTGATCCATACGATCTCACAACATCCATTTTTTAAGTGCTTCAGTATTTTTGATGAGCGCAGCGCCGGTTTCTTTGGCTTGGGACTCGCTCAAAAGCTGCAGCGTCCTGTGGCAGTCTGCTGTACATCAGGCACAGCACTGGTAAATCTCACCTCCGCAGTTGCCGAAGCTAAATATCAGCAAATTCCCCTGCTTGTTATCTCAGCAGATCGCCCTTCCGCCTGGATCAATCAAATGGACGGACAAACTATTCCTCAACAAGGTATCTTTGGCAGTCTTGTCAGAAAATCCGTCCAACTTCCTGAAATACAAAATGACGAGGATAGATGGTATTGCGAACGACTTATTAACGAAGCTATTCTGAATTTGATGCAGCATGAGTACGCGCCTGTCCATATCAACGTTCCTATCAGTGAACCCCTTTTCCAATATACTGCTCCAGAACTTCCTTCAGTAAATACCGTAAAACTTTGCCACACGCAAAAAACAATATCTGATCCGGAGTTTGTTCAGAACTGGGAAAAAGCTGAAAAACGAATGATCCTGGTTGGCCAACTTTCTCACAATCCCCAGCTGGAACTCATCATAGAACAGATATCCCGCCAATGGCACTGTGTCGTTCTTTGTGAACACCTGGCTAATATGCAAAATGTAAGTGACGCTATCACGCATTTTGACACCATTCTAAAAATATCCGACTCATCTGTTCTTCAAAAATTAAAACCGGATATTCTCCTTACTGTAGGTGGTCATATCGTTTCTAAGCGATTAAAGAAATTTCTCCGTGAATGCCGCCCAGTTCACTACCTGATCTCCGAATCCGGTGAACTGGCTGATACATTCCAATCCCTTCATGCGGTTATTGAAGGTAAACCTGAAAATATTCTTAAAAACCTACTCGATACTGTTCCGCATCCGGCTAATAACGCTGAAGCCATTGCCTATAAGATGCAGTGGAATTCTTTTCAGAATGCGCTGACCCAAAAAATTTCCGGCATTTCTATTCCCTGGTCTGATTTGTCAGTCATCCAACTGTTCCTTGCCAATATGCCGTCCAATACAGCTCTGCATCTGGCAAACAGCGGCACTGTACGCTACACGCAGCTATTTGATCTCCCATCCAACACACAAGTGTATTGCAATCGTGGCACAAGCGGCATTGACGGCACTCTCTCAACGAGTGTTGGATTCTCTGTCCTTCATCACGGGATCACCTATCTCATCATTGGCGATTTAAGTTTCTTCTATGACATGAATGTACTGATGTGTCGGTATATTACAAACAATTTAAGGATACTGCTTATCAATAACGGTGGTGGTGGGATTTTCTATCAACTGCCGGGATCAAAAAAATCCTCGGCTTTAGCTGAATACATTGCCGCGTCCCATTCAGTCTCTGCCAAAGGCTGGATAGAATCTCTGGGAATATGCTATCTTTCCGCAAAAACGGTGGATAAACTGCGACAGTGCATGATTCCTTTTACGCAGACTGAATCACATAAAACAGCCTTATGCCTGGAGGTATTTACAGATACGCTCTCTAATGAAAAGGCTCTCAAAACATTTTACGAAATTTTAGAAAACACAAGTCATGAATAAACGAGAATGGCAAACTATCAAGGAATTTGAGGACATCCTGTTTGAG
>JAEENR010000077.1 GCA_016283885.1 Verrucomicrobiota bacterium | reverse complement strand
ATCAAAGGCAAATATCCGCCTGAATACTACGCTTGCTTCAATGAGCTTGTGAAACGCAACTATTTCCCTTCATTCACAGGGACTTTAAACGAAGCGAAAGAGAGAAAAGATGAGCTTCTCGCGGCTCTGATCAATGGTTTCAAGATGGGGGAGCAATGCTATTGCCGAAAAACAAAAAACACAGAAATAGACCATTTCGCCTTATTCGCGTGGCAATGCAGGATCAAACAGATGATCTCATCCGAACAGCTTCCGGATTTTAAGAAAGACAAACTGCCGGAGACTTTTCTGCGTGATGTGGCCAGGCTGAGCTATTACGCTGACGGGTGCAAACTGGTAAAGGAACATCTGAACAAATTCGGGATCCATTTCGTTATTTTGAAACATTTGCCAAAAACCAATCTGGACGGGGCGGTTTTTATGTTCAAGAAACACCCTGTTGTCGCGTTGACTCTTCGCTACAACAGAGAGGATAATTTCTGGTTCACGCTTTTGCATGAACTTGCACATGTTATTCTGCATTTGAAAGATGAAAACACTTCCTTTTTTGACGATACCGCGGACGAAAAGAGCGGTACTATTGAGGATTTTGAGCAACAGGCAAATGCTGAAGCCCAAAATGCGCTGATCCCCGACAAAATTTGGAATCAATACAAATCCGCCGGTTACAGCATTGATGATCTGTCTAATAAGCTGCAAGTAGCGCCTTCCATCATTGCCGGAAGGATCCGGTTTGAAACACAAAACTATCAGCGCTATTCAGAGCTTGTATATAAAAACGACATCCGCAAAAAACTGGGTGTAGAATAACTTCATTACCTCTTAATACAAAACACCATAGACTTTTCTGCCTGTGGCGTTTTTTTATCAAATGGGTTTCATTTCAAAAAACAAGAGAGCCGTTCACGCAAAGCATGAACGGCCTTCTCGAACTGATATAACTAATTATGATGACTCGTAATAACTATGCAAAAACAACTACAGCGGACAACTAAAGGGGCTATTTCTCGTCTTTCTTTTTGCCAAGCTCTTGCAAGTACTTGGCTAATTCTTTCATATCTTCCTCTTCCAGTTTATCTTTCAAAGGCTTCATAATGACCTTTTTATCTTTGATAAGACCTTCGGAGATCAGTTTGACGATTTCTTCTGGTTTGTCTTTGTACTTTTTCTGGATCTTTTCAGAGGTCAGATCCGCCGCTTTCATTTTACGGCCTATCGTGGTGGTAGCTTTTCCGTTTCCACCATGGCAGGGCGCGCAGTTCTTTCCCCAGGCGACAGGGACTTTTTTGTCCGTGTCTGTCTGTTCCGCAGCATAAGCTTCTCCTAAGCAGAGAGCTAACGCACAAATAATAATCGGCAGATACTTCATATTCTTCCAATCCAACAAGTGAAGATGTTGAGAACTTCAAATGTTAAAGTTGTCCGCGAGCGTTTTATCTCGAGCCGGTGTTAAGTACACTCTACTCACACCATTTCATTAGACGATGTTTTTTTTAATTTATTCAAAAGAAACCGAATTTTTTTGATTTATTCCGCATCTTCTTCCGCGGCAGGTTCTTCAACGATGATTTTATCGGTCTGCTGGGCGATTTCTTTTAAAATATCGAAATCTTTTCGGTTATTGGCCGGGTCGAATTTGTAGTAATTTTCCAGATCAATGAGGAATTGACGGCGGTTTTCGAGTTCTTTTCTGAGTTTTTTATCGCGTGTGGCAACATAAACAGCGGCCAGAGATTGTTTGTCTGTGATCTCGACACTGTTTTTAGTGACTTGATAGGAAACATCATAGATGCCGTCAGCGTCTATGCGGAAGACATCATACGGGGGCGAGAGGAAGTTGGGCAAGTTGAATTTGAATACCGATTCCCGCGGATGTTTGAATTTGAAGGTTTTGCTCATACTGCTGATCTCGTAGTCCAGATCCAGCGCGCAGAGCAGGGCACCGCGGGGACATATAATGGAGGAAAGGCTCCAATCCAGTTTGCTGTTATCGTCCAGGGTCTGAGTGGTGATCTGCTGCCAGGAGTCGCCATAGAGGAAAAAGACTTCCAGCAGACGCGCCTCGCGATTGATCTTTTGGATGGGGGTGATCAGGTCGCGGTATTTGACCAGAGAGCTGATATTGAGATTGAACCAGTGCAGGGAAGTGATCCGGGAGCTGAGCGCCTGCCAGGCCAGTGCGCGGAGTTCATTGGGAGTGGGAGCCAGCCGCTTGCGTTCGCCTTGCGCGGTCCAACTGTCGAAGGGGCCTTGTATCCAGGCGGATATGGAAAGAGGACGGCTGTTTTCGCGCAGATTCCGGGTGAGGATGCCCATCGTTTCCAGCGGAGCGGCCCAAGTGATCGGCTTCTTTTCCCAGCGGGAATAAAGGTCCCAGCGTTCAAAGACGTTAGGAACAGCGAGACGAGCCACATTGAAATGCGGATAATCGGAAACGCCGGCATACTGGTTCCATTGCCAGGGATTGGTCAGGATCAGCGAGGTCGGGATGCGGAAACCGCCGTAAACACGCAGCAGTTCCAGAGCATCCTGCGGAGGACAGTTGTTGATTTCATCCTGCACGTTCCCAAGAGATTCCGCCGCGTGGATGTTTTTCAAATTAGCGTCATTGTCATATTGGGGCAGCGGCTGCATGGTTCCCATCCATTTGATGGGATAGCGCTGATAGAGACCATCTTTTTCGGTTTGATCCGTATAGCCGGGGATCTCCTGGATGTTGGCGGTATTGATATGGAGTGACTTGAGGGTCTTGAGCCACGGTTCCTTGGTCATGACGTTGGTGCCGTGAGCGTCCGCGGCGATCCAGCCGCCGCCGATGTCGAAGGATTCCCGGCGGACACGCAGCTGTTCCCAGACGGAAGTCGTTTCATAAGAGCGTTCCGGATTGACCAGGTCGATCTCCACAACGGCTGTTGTCAGCTTGAGATGGGTCGGAGTCTTGGCAATGGCCGCTATCTTCTGGCCGGGCTGGAGGATGCCGTTGAAGGGATAAGTGGAGATCTGGCGGGTTTCTTTGTCTCCTTCGCTGCTGAGGGAAGCGATTTCCTTCAGCATTCGGAACGAGCTGGACAGGTAAGGCTGATAGATGCGGACAGAGGATATCTTCCAGTTCTTTTGGGAAAGGTTTTCCAGGTAGAAAACAAGAGAATCCGGCCGCAGGGGATCTACCCCGGTGGAGAGGAAGCAGATAGAAGAAAGACGGACCTGCGGTTTGGGGATCGTCACGCTGAGAGAGTTCTTGCGTGAGTTGACCCAGTCCGTAAATTCCAGCTGAAAGGTGTTGTCCGGTTCTATCCATTTGGGGAACATGGAATTGAAGCTGAAAACCGTTAGAGCGCCCGGAGGAATGGACGTGTCGTTTTCCGGCCATTCTGCGGGGGTATCCTCCCAGGACCAGGCTTTGTTGAATACATTGCGCTTAGGCTCGTTATTATCAAAGCGCAGAACATGGACATTGACTGTGTCTTCCGTTTTTTTGGAGTCGGCGGGAGCGGTGTTGCGTATGAAAAGCTGGACGCGTCCGCCCACGGAAGGTTCATCCTCATAGTCAAATTCGATGCCTTCCAGTTTCTGATGCGGTGTGACGGTGATGCCGACGACCTCCAGCGGGAAGTCTTCGTTGGCATCCGCATCATCAGCGGCAGCCGGCAAGCAGACCGCCGCCAGACAACAGACCGTGGCCAGAAAACGGATGTTGGATGGAATCAGGCGTTTAGAGCTGGACTTCCAATGTGACAGGATGGACAGGACATTCTTCATAAACGGGTACTAACAGGACTTTTTTGCCTTTGAGTTCAGGGGGGATCTTCCACCACCAGGCCAGGAAATCATGCGTAAACTGGTGGGAACCTATCGGTTTATCATCCAAAAGTATCTCCACGCGAGGACCGTTGAGAGGGGCGATCATGCGGGTCTTGGGATTGAAAACAGAGAAATCGGAGTATGTTTCACCATTTTTGCCGACCAGATTGATATAGATCTGCAGGGTGTCGCCCTGAGTGGTGTCGTTGGGATGATAGGCATCCAGGGTCAGCTTGAGCGGTTCACCCCAGGAAGCGGTAAATTCTTTGCCGGCTTCGATTTGGAAGGAGATGGAAGCGCGGGGAGCAAAGCTGTCCAGCGGAAAGTGAGCGATCATGTTGTCCGCGTCTTTGGAGCGTAAGCCAAACTCACTGAGAACGTAACTGCCCACGGGAAGCTGGGTGCTGCGGACTTTGCCGTCCAAAGTGATAAGCTGCCATTTTCCGTCACCGTAAGTCGTTCCGGTTTGGGAAGCCGGGGTTTTGTAGCCGGTCATCAGAGCTACCTGAGTCCGTTTGTCGGCAGTGCGTTCCACGGTATAAGTGCCTGTTGGGAAATCTTTATCTATCGGTGTGACTGTGCAGGAGCGAAGATCCGCGGCGATTTCCCAGGTGTAAAGTTTATCGTTGAGCGGAAGGTACTTGCCATAAGGTTCGGATTCATTGAGCGGCAGTTCGCAGTCGTAAATACCGTTGTTATTGTAATCGCGCAGGACATAGTCGGACGGAAAGAACTCCAGAGAGCTGACTTTCTTGGCGTTATCAAAATAAAGATCATCATTCAGGACTTCCCGGTGGGATACGTTCTGCGAGAAGGTGAAATCGCAGTAAGCGTCTTTGAAGGCAATGTGCTGGAGCACCTTGTTGATGTCCAGACTGCCTTCCAGCACCCAGCCGTTCCGGACAGCGGCAAAGCCGTAAAAATCGGTGAATTTCCCAGTTTTGGGATCCATATAGCTGCGGGGCGCGCTGAGGAAGCCGCTTTCCAGGTACATGATGGGCTGGATGATGGAATCGGCGGGGAGTGTGCCTTCCGGCAGATTCAATGTAAAGGGACCAAAAAACTTCCGGTATTTGGCAACCTTGTTGTCGCGAAGGACGGGATCGTCTGTCAGGTCACCGTTGTTGTTCAGGTCAATGATAGCGGTATCATAACCTTCGCCTATTTCTTTTTCGGTCAGGCGCATGATGGTAATAGGCTGTCCCCAGGAGGCGATGGTCGGCGGGGTGGGAAAGTTATCACCCAGTACGACAGGACGTTCTGCAGAAAAAAGACGGGCATAGAGCTTTTTGGAAAGAGTTTCAGGTTCTTTGGTGACTTCCGCCGGCTTTTTATCGCTCAGGATGACAACAGTGCAGTAGCCCTCCGGGCTGTAAAAGGCGGTACGGGCATCCAGTTTCTTAAAATGCAGCGGGAATGTTTCCGCGCAAAGATTTGCAGTGCAGGCGGCTAAGATAACAGCAGCCAGTCCCCATAAACAAACAGTCTTTTTCATTCTAATCATTCCGTGATTGGATCAGCCTGGAACGGCGATGACACTCAACGGAAGATATACTCTCATGGAAAAGGGCTTCTGTCGAGCAATGATAATAAGAGAAAATTGTTTCATTTTATTTTCCAAAGAGGTATCATGAAGGGGTTATGAGTTTTAGCAGAAGGAACTTTATTGTGGCGGCTGCTACAGCAGCGGCCGGAGCGATCAGTGCTCCCTATATTGCAACGAATATGCGCGCGGCCGCAGCCAGAGGCGACGGCATCCCGTCCAAGATCATTCATTATGTCTCGGACGGAACCAGCCCTTCCATGGTCACGATTTCGGATGTTTTCTCGAAGATGATCCGCGGCCGGGGTCTGTGCTGGATGGAAATGAGCCGCACAGAAGGAACCTTCACAGGATTGATGGACATGGCGTCCCTGAATTCCTGCGTGACGGACAGTTCCGCGGCATCCTCCTCCTGGGGCAGCGGTTCCAGGATCAACAACGGCGCGGTGAACTGTCTGCCGGATGGAACTCTTTTGAAACCCCTTTATGAACTGCTGCGTGAGCCGCACTGGAAGCGCGGTTTGGTCACGACGACCGAGATCACTCACGCGACACCGGCCGGATTCGGTTCCGCCTGCAAGAGCCGCGGTGATACCACGGAGATCGCCAACTATTACCGCAACCTGGGCATTGATGTGCTGCTGGGCGGCGGCCAGAGTCTTTTCAATGAAGAGATGCTGGCATCCTACGACCGTTATGGATATCAGATCGTCAAGACAGCCGATGAGCTGAGAAAGATCGATGTCAATAAGAAGGTGCTGGGTCTGTTTGCTGGCGGTCATCTGCCGATGACGATCGACTGGCTGCATCACAAGAGTCTGCAAGCAAAAGTCCCGCAGCTGGCGGAGATGACCTCCAAGGCTTTGGAGATGCTGGGCGGGTATGAACACTTCATCCTGCAGGTGGAAGGCGGCCGTGTGGATCACGCCTGCCATGCTTCCGATGCTCCGGGCGCGACCTATGATCACATCGCGTTCGATGATGCCATCCAGATCGGTTTGGATTATCAGAAGCGGCATCCCGATACGCTGATCGTGGTGACGGCGGATCACGGCTGCGGCGGTCCCAGCATGAACGGTATGGGCTCCAACTACACCAGCACGCCGAAACTGCTGCCCAATATGAAGAACGCTCTGGGTTCCTTTGAGAGACTGACGGGCGACCTGAAGAAGTGCGAAAACGCGGTGCAGGTCCAGCGTTATCTGAAGGAAAAATACAGCGTCCAGATCGGTGTGGACAAGGCCGACCTGCTGCTGCTGGCCCGCGACGGCAAGGGCTGTGTGGGTTATGATCCGATCGGCGGTTTCACCGGTCAGCTGGGTCAGGTGCTGGGCAATTACTTCGGCATCAGCTGGGGTTCCGGCAATCACTCCGGCGACTTTGTCGCACTGGTGGCCAAAGGCCCCGGAGCGGAACGCTTCAAAGGCAACATCCGCAATACGGATGTGTTCCGCAATTATATGGATTTCGCGGGAATGAATTTCCGCAACAAGGAATGGACAGGCGAAGCGCAAAAGACCGCTTCTGTTTCATTCGACGGTCACTGGTTTGACACTGCTTTAGTCTAATCTTTGGCACAATAGTCAGCTATCAGTTGTCCGCACGATGACTGATAGCTGACGATTTATTTTATTATTTGATATTTATTATTCGTTGATTTTTGCACCATGGCAACAGTGGAAGATGTGCGTAAAGCTTTGGAGACGGTGAAGTATCCCGGTTACTCCCGAAGCATCATTTCATTCAATATCGTAAAGGATATCCGCATTACCGAGACGGGAACGGAGGTCGAGCTGCAGCTGACGACGGACAAGGAAGAAGTCGTGACGGCGCTGCGGAACGGAGTCGAGCGGGTGGTCGGTGAAGTGACCGGGAAACCGGTCCAGGTCAAGATCACGACTCCGCAGGGACCCGCGCCCGGACAGGCGGCTGATCCTTTCTCGCGGAAGGCCAGCATCCCCGGAGTGAAAAACGTGATCGCCATCGCCAGCGGCAAGGGCGGCGTGGGCAAATCTACGATCGCCGTCAATCTGGCCTGTGAACTGGCGCGCAAGGGGCGCAAGGTCGGTCTGCTGGACTGCGATATTTACGGCCCCAGCATCCCTCTGATGATGGGGGTGAAGACTCAGCCCGAAGTGGACGCGGAGGAACGTCTGATCCCGCCGGTCCAGTACGATGTCAAACTGATGAGCATCGGTTTTCTGCTGGAGGAGGGTTCCCCGGTGATCTGGCGCGGACCTTTGATCATGAAAGCGATCCAGCAGTTCCTGATGTATGTGGTCTGGGGCGAGCTGGATTATCTGC
>JAEENR010000076.1 GCA_016283885.1 Verrucomicrobiota bacterium | reverse complement strand
AAATAAATCTTTTTTAGATTTGAGCAGTAAGCGTTATCAAGATATTCAATTTCATGAAAAACGAGAAGAAATTAAACGTCGCATTCCCGATATACAAAAAACTGAATTAAGTCCTCTTCTTTTCAAAGATATCCCTTCAACGGATGTAGATAATAAGGAATTTAATCAATCGTTATTCTTTTGATAGAAGTTTTCTGCTGACATTAAAATAATTACCACCTCCCCTGCCCACGCGGGGGAGTTTTTTGGATTCTTTCTAACATTCTTCATACAGTTTTTAAAATTTGTATGAAGAAAATTATTGCTTCATTTTGGATTTTGTGCAATAAGTATCCTGTTGTGCGCAGCTTTGAAGCTGTAGGAAGGGAACAAGAATGAGCATCACTAAATTCAAACTCGCAGAGAATGTCCTGAAAAGATACTCCGGCATCGCCAAAACTTCAGATTTTATGGCGGCCGGACTCGCGCGACCCGACCTCTGCCAATTGACTCATAACGGAACACTGGAACGTATCCGTCACGGTTATTACAAACTGGCCGGAGACACCGGGATATCTGAGGCGCGTTATATCTCCTGTCTGCTCCCGGAAGGGATCATCTGCATGGAGTCCGCTCTATTCTACTACGGATACAACGATTACACTCCGCGCGTCTGGACTGTTGCCGTGCCGCGTGCCATTTCATTAAGAAAACTGAAAGGCGATATCATCCCGGTGAAAGCCTATTATATCCCCAAAGAACATTACGGCACAGGCCGTACTACGGGTATTTTTGACGGGGTAAAACTCCCTCTGTACGATCGGGAAAGAACTATCTGCGACTGCTTTAGATATCGAACCAGACTGGACAATGAGATATTCAACAAAGCTGTCAACGCCTACATCGCAGACGACCAGAAAAATCTGCCCCGGCTTTCCCGGTACGCGAGAGAATTCGGGCTCTTCCAAAAAGTCACCAGCCTGATAGAGATACTGCTCAATGCCTGATATCGCCGCATCCGTTCTGGCTAAACTGAAAAATAAAGCCGAGAAAAGTGGAAAAAGCTACAATCTTTGTATGCAGCTCTTTTGCCAGGAAGAATTTCTGCGCCGTGTCGAAAAATCAAAATACGCGGAAAATCTCGTTTTAAAAGGTGGACTGTTTTTGTACACACTCACTCATTTTGACAGCCGTGTCACTGTGGATATTGATTTTCTGCTAAAACGTATCTCGAACACGCCAGAACGGCTTCGATCCATGCTGGAAGAAATCATCTCCATATCAACCGGTAATGACTTCATTGTGTATGAAATAAAACGCGTCTCCCCTATTGCGCGGACAAAAAAATATTCCGGGATAAGTGCCTCTCTTATTGCGAAAATCAAAAACACTCAAACCCCTTTCAATATCGATTTTGGCGTTGGAGACGTGATCGTCCCTCATCAGGAAAAACGTGCAATACCGACACAGCTTCCTGATTTTCAAAAACCTTCTATCAATACTTATTCCATTGAAACAACCATAGCTGAAAAACTGGATGCTATTCTCTGGCTGATGGAATTTTCAAGTCGGATGAAGGATTATTATGACCTTTATTACTTGGCGAACAAATTCGATTTCGATGGAACCATCCTTGCTGAAGCATTGAGCAAGACTTTCTCCAATCGTAATCGCTCCTTCACTATAGAAGGATTCAATCAAATCATGACTTTTGACCCCAAGGGAGAAATGCAGAAAAAATGGCTATCGTTTTCAAAAAAGATCGATGCTGAACCGACCGAATTCAAAACCATATTAAAAACCATCAAAGTATTTTTAAAAGAGCCTCTTGAAGCCATTTTCCAGAAAAAATCATTCCGCTCTCATTGGTCGGCTCACCTGGGCAAATGGGATTCTTCTATTTGATCAAAATCCCCGCGCCGGCGGTTGACGGGGGCACGGTAAAGTTTTAGACTGGAGGGCAGACGCAGCCGGATCCGTATGTGCGAAGGGCTGCCAAAATAAAATCACAGTTGGATACGATCATGAACAAAACAAACAGACGTCATTTTTTCAAACAAGTCGCGCTGGGCGGTCTCGGTGCCGCCGGGCTCGCTCTGGGAACCTCTTTCCACGCGGAAGCCGCTCCCAAGTCAAAGAATAACCTCCTTTCGGTCAACACCAAACGCACCGGCGGGGTCAATATGTGCGGTTTCGCGGCTCCCAAGCTGGAGACCGTCCGGGTCGGCTTTATCGGTGTGGGCAACCGCGGTTTCAGCAATATGCGGCAAATGACTTATCTGGAAGGTGTTCAGATCAAGGCCATCTGCGATATCGTCCCGTTCCGCATCGATGAAGCGCAGAAGTGTCTGGCAGATCAAAAACTCCCTGCCGCCAAAGTCTATACAGGCAAGGATGATTCCTGGAAGGGACTTTGCGAAGATCCGGAGATCGACCTGATCAGCATCGCCGTTCCGCGCGGACCGCTTCACGCCGCCATCTCCATCTATGCCATGAAGTGCGGCAAGCACGTGGCCGTGGAAGTGCCGGTGATCGCGACCCTGGACGAAGCCTGGGAAGTGGTCGAAACCGCGGAAAAGACACGCCGTCATTGTATGATGATGGAAAACTGCTGCTACGACTTCTTTGAGCTGCTGACACTGAACATGGCACGTCAGGGCTTCTTTGGCGACATCATCCACGCCGACGCGGGCTACATCCACTATCAGGAGATCTATAACAAACCACGCGACAACAATATGTGGCGGCTGCACGAGTCGCAGATCCACACCGGCAACATCTACCCCACCCACGGCCTGGGGCCGGTCGCGCAGATCATGGATATCAACCACGGCGATCGGTTCGCGTTCCTGGTCTCCATGTCCTCCAATGACTTCATGCTGGGCGATAAAGTCGCGGAACTGGCTCAGACAGACCCGTTTTACAAGCCATACGACACTCACACCTACCGGGGCAATATTAATACCTCCATCATCCGCACCGTGAAGGGTAAAACCATTATGCTGCAGCATGATACCACCAGTCCGCGCATCTACACGCGCCTGCACATCATCAGCGGCACACGCGGCTGCGCCCAGAAATATCCCGAACCCGGCCGCATCGCCATCGGTCATGAATGGGTGAACGAAACCAAACTGGCCGAGCTGACAGAACAATATACGCCCGTGATCGTTAAGCGTATCGGAGAGATGGCCAAACAAATCGGCGGCCACGGCGGCATGGATTTCCTGATGACCTGGCGGCTGATCGACTGTCTGCGCAACGGACTGCCGTTGGATATTGACGTTTATGACTCCGTTTCATGGAGTTCCATCATGCCGGCGAGTGAGAGATCGGTGCGGGGCGGTTCCATTCCCGTGGAGATACCGGACTTTACCCGCGGCGCGTGGAAGACCAATCCCGTCCACGACATTTCGCGTATGGGTGAAAACGCCACCACCGTCCGCAAAATATAGAAAGCGCCCCGGCGAACATATTTTGATTCCCTTTTAGCGGAAAAACAGACACAATAAGCCCATGAATTTTTTGGGCTATTCGTTCAGTTCCCGAAAAAGCCGTTCCCGGCTGGCCGTTGTCGCGGCCTCCATCGGGCTGATGGCTTTTTGTTCCACAACTCTGCCGGCAGAGGATTCGGCTCCCGCGTCTGAAGCTCCTGAGCAGGCAGTTGTTTCTCAAGAGTTTGCTTCTCCTTTCATCTCCGCCTTGCCGGTCTGGCCGGAGGGGATGGAAAAGACCAAAAACATTACGATCGGCTACCGCGCTCTGTTCAAGAGACCCTTCAGCGGCAAGGCGACCCTGCGGATGACGGGTCACACCCTGTACCGCATATTCCTGAACGGCGAGTTCATCGGCCACGGTCCGGCCCGCGGTCCGCATGATTTCTACCGCGTGGACGAGTGGGATCTGAGCGGCAAAATGAAGAAGGGCGAAAACCTGCTGGCCATCGAAGTGGCCGGCTACAATGTCAACAGCTTCTATCTGATAGATCGTCCCTCCTTCCTCCAGGCCGAACTGGTCTCCAGAGGCAAGGTCCTGGCCAGCACCGGCGGTCAGGGTGTCCAGTTTGAGGCCGTCCGCGTGGAATCCCGTCTGCAAAAGGTCTGCCGCTACAGCTTCCAGCGTCCCTTCACCGAGGTTTACAAAAAGACCCCGGTCTCCGATGCCTGGTTCACTGTGCCTGAAGCAAACCTGACTCCGCTCAAGTGCGCCGTGCAGGAGCCCAAACAGTATCTGCCGCGCCGTGTTCCCTATACCTGGTTCACGAAGCTCTATCCGACCGCCATCGTCGGGACCGGCACCATCAAGACCGGCATCAAGCCTGATTCCTTCTGGAAAGACCGCTCCATGGTCAACATCGGACCTCAACTGGGCGGTTTCCCGGAGGCCGAACTGGAAAAGACTCCCAGTCTGGAGCTCCAAACCATCGCCAATGACAAGGTCGAGAAGGTGGACATCGCCTGGGATCGGGAAAAACACTGTCTCCAGATGAAACCCAATGAGTACCGCATCCTGGATCTGGGCGCGAACTCCACCGGCTTCATCGGCGCCACGGTGGAAGTCACGAAAGACACCCGGCTTTTCTTCACTTTTGACGAGATCCTCTCCGGCGACGATGTGGACTTCAAACGTCTGGGCTGTGTCAGCGCCATCGAATACGATCTGGCTCCCGGAACTTACTCACTGGAGAGCTTTGAGCCTTACACGATGCGCTATCTGAAGGTCACCACACTGGCCGGCGAATGCACTCTCAGCAATCTTTACCTGCGCGAGTATGCCAACGATGCCGTCTGGCAGGCCGACTTCCAGTGCAGTGACGACCGGATGAACAAAATCTTCCAGGCCGCCCGCCATACCTTCCGCCAGAATGCCATCGACATCTTCATGGACTGCCCCAGCCGCGAACGCGCCGGATGGCTTTGCGACAGCTTCTTCACCTCACGTGTGGAATACGATCTGACCGGACAGAGCATCATCGAAAAAGCCTTCCTGGAAGACTTCCTCCTGCCGGAGAAGTTCGAGCATATCCCCGAAGGCATGGTCGCCATGTGCTATCCTTCCGATCACTATGACGGTGTCTTCATCCCCAACTGGTGCACGTGGCTGGTCTCCGAGATC
>JAEENR010000075.1 GCA_016283885.1 Verrucomicrobiota bacterium | reverse complement strand
TATCAAATTGCCTCAGCAGGCGGTTCTTAGCTGTATTTCCGAGGAAGCGGATGTGACTTGTATCAACTGCGGGCGTATGCTGTATTACAGCCCGGAAATGCACGTAGAGAATTGATGTGTCCCTGGATACGGATCCTTTTTGTTTTCTTTTGCTTGCTTGTGATCCAGGCAAATGCCTCGGAATTAGAACCAAACAGGATTCCCAAGGATTCAAGATTTCTGCTTCATGTGGATGTTCAGAAGGCGATCCAAAGTCAAAACGGTAAAACCTTTGAACGTCTGTGGATCAATCCGCTGTTGGAAGGATACGGCGGAAATATATCGCCCTCAGTGGATTGGAACAGCTCCGTGATAGGGGGGATCACTTTCTTTGGTAAAGGGGTTTATACTAATTTTCAAGATCAGGTTTTTATTTTTAAACCGCTTTCAACAAACTGGCTGGTAAAACTCCGCAAAGAGCTGAAGATCACTCAGCCCCCCGGTCAGAGCGTTCGATTTTCAAAAGGTGAATATAAAGTAGTTTTGACACCTAAAGTGATCTATGTCAGCCGGAATGCCCAGCATCTGAATGACGCGCTGAAGGGATCCGGCGGGGAAGTCGCTTTATTAAAAGGAGTAAAATTTCCCAAAGACAGTTACCTAGACATTGTGATGGATGAGCAGTTTCGTGAAATGCTCGATCTGCCGTTTGCGGATTCACTGACAAAGGATGTGAAACGGCTCTGTTTTTTCCTTTCAGAACCTAAACAGTGTCTCGTGGATATGCACTTTGACCTCAAAGCGTCCGCGGATCCCAAGACTTTTGCCAAACAGACTTCACGGACACTCAGGTGGCTCAGTTTTACCGATCCTTCCTGGGGTGAAATATTGAAGAGCGCCCGTGTGGATTCTTCTGAGCAATGTGTTATGGTCCAAGGACAAATCGAATCCACAGGAAATGAAGTGCCTTCGGCGTACTATTCACTGCTGGAGATACTGTTTGGGGTAAGTGATAAAGAACATTGATTTGTTAAAATGATGAAAAATATTTTCAATAGCGCCTTTGTTATACTGGCGGCTTCAACCGTGATGGTGAACGCGGAGCTGATCCCGTTCGTGCTGCCGTGGGATGATACTAACAGAACTGTTGTGAGCGTGGCCGGGATGAATCCGCCGATCGGCAGTGAGAGAGTGAAAGTTTCTCCATCCGGACATCTCGTGCTGACCAAAGAGCAGGAAGGGCAGGAGACCGATCCCAGGATCCGGTTCATAGGGATGAACATGACCTTTGAATCCGGTATGCCTCCCCGTGAAATGGCTCCCAAAGTGGCCGGCAGACTGGCTAAGTTTGGGATCAATGGCGTGCGCTTCCATCATGTGGACAATGACTGGTGCGATGCGCTGATCGATTACAAACAGGGAGATTCCCGGCATATCAATAAGCAGCGTCTGGATGATCTGCACTACTTTATTTCCCAACTGAAGACCAACGGTGTTTATGTGGACATGAACCTGCTGGTTTCCAGGCATTTCAAATCAAGCGACTCACTGCCGCCGGAAGTGGACAAGGTTGACTGGAAAGTTCAGCATATCCTTGGCTTTTTCAATGATACGGCGTTGGAGCTGCAGAAGGAGTACGCCGCGGGGATATTGACTCCGGTCAATCCCTACACCGGGCTGTCTATGGCAAAAGATCCGGTTGTGGCCTTTGCGGAGATCATCAATGAAAACGGGATCATCCAAGCCTGGATGAGCGGACAGCTGGATACTTTGCCTGACGTTTTCAGACGTCAGCTCCAGGCACGTTGGAATGAGTGGATTGCGGAACGTTATGATTCTGTGGAAGAACTGAGGACGGCGTGGAACTCCAGAAAAGAACCCTTTGGAGTGAATACTCTTAAGCCCTTTGGAAAAAACGCTCCCGAGAACGCTCCTTGGAGGTTAGAGGTACATTCCGGCAAAGCAAAAGCCACAGTGTTTGAAAATGATGGCCCTGAGAAGGAGATCCCCGCGCTGAAGATAGATATTGAGGAACCTTCAAACACGAGCTGGCATGTTCAGCTGAATCAGCCGGGTGATAAACAAAAACGGGGACAAGTCCGGACGCTTTCATTTTGGGCAAAGGCCGATCATGCTTTGGATATGGCCGTCAGAGTCATGCAGTCCCAAGATCCTTGGGGTGACGCAGGACTGAACCGGAGCATTTCACTTTCCAAGGAATGGAAACATTTTTCATTCAGCTATTTAGTTCCTGCTGATGAAGAAAATATACGGCCTAATTTCGGCGGCTTTGCCGATCAGAAATGTTCAGTTTGGTTTGCGGATATCCAGTTGCGGGACGGGGGTGCTTTAGGGAATATCCCGGATGACGCTTCTTTGAAAAAAGGGAATATCCCGATCGTTGATTGGCAGGGGGATGCGCCGGCCACCTGGGAAGCCCGGAAAGATTGGCTGGACTTTCTGGTTGGATTGGAAAATCGGTATTACCGCTTGATGTGTCAGCATTTGCGTGAGACTTGCGGATATGAAGGATTGATTTTCGGCACGATCCTGGCAAACAGTCCCGCGAATGTTCAGGCCAAGATGGATATCATTGATTCTCATGGCTATTGGCAGCATCCGCAATTTCAGGGCGCATCATGGAACAGTGAGCATTGGACGGTGGACAATGTTGCCATGACGGATACTTTTAACAATACATTTACCTCTTGCGCTCTTCAGAGAGTGACGGGCAAACCCTTTTTCTGCACGGAATACCAGCATCCTTCGCCCAATTCCTATTCGTCGGAAGGACCTTTGCTGATAGCGGCTTACGCGTCATTGCAAGATTGGGATGGTTTTTGGCTTTTCGATTATGGCACCGGCAACGGGTTAGTGGATATGGGTGCTTTTAGAGACTTCTTCTCGACCGGGCCTCATACGACAAAGATGGCGAATTTGATATTAGCGTCACATCTTTTCCGCAGAGAAGATGTTAAGACTGCCCGTGAGCAGATCGTGATGGGTCTGACACCCGAAACGGAATTAGGAAAACTATTGGAGACTGGGCCTTGGAGTATTGCCACTGCCCGTCATTTAGGATTGCCGCCGGAATATGCCTTAAAACATCGTGTGGCCATGAGTGTGGGCGAAGCACCCAAAGGTGTCACCCATAAGACCGCTCCTGGATCCATAAAAACGTCAGAGATGGATTCGGATACAGAAGAACTGAAATGGCAGATCGGTAAAGAATCAAAACAAAGTTTCGTTCAGGTAGATACGGCAAAAACAAAAGCACTGATCGGCTTTACGGACAACAGGGAATTCACGTTGGGGGATATTGTTATTCGTCCCGGAAATACCGAACTGAGCTGGAGTACTATTGGGATCACTCTTGTGGAAGGCGATTCCTTTAAAGCTCCATCCAAAGCTTTGATCATAGCGACCGGACGGACGGAAAATACGGATATGCAGTGGAAAAATGAAAAGCATGATTCTGTGGGGACGCACTGGGGTCATTCTCCTGTCCTGACAGAACCCGTTCCATTTGAAATAACTTTGCCGGAAAGCCATACAAGGGTCAAATGCTACGCTTTGGATCCATTGGGAAACCGGATAAAAGAGATCCCGTTAGCATCAAAAGGGGATAAAAGCGTCCTGACTTCAGACAACCACTCCGGTGTTTTTACTATCTGGTATGAAGTCGTTATGGAATGAAAGCCCGGTTTGTTAATGAATTGACTCTGGGAGAAACTCTGATTAATCTGTTGCTCTATGCGGCATACGATATCCGTATTAGTTGAGAATAAATTTGGCGCTCTGACAAGGGTCGCGGGTCTTTTTAGTGGACGCGGCTATAACATTCATTCTTTGAATGTGGCACCGACGCATGACCCGACATTGTCGCGGATGACGATCGTTACCAACGGGGACGAGGCAACGATCGAGCAGATCGTCAAACAGCTCAATAAACTGGTAGATGTTCTCACGGTGGAAGATTTTGGAGAGGATGAAGCTCATATCGATCGGGAATTGGCGCTGATAAGGATACGGACAACTTCCTCCACACGGACAGACGCGATGCAGGTCTGTCAGATATTCAGGGCAAAGATCGTGGATGTTCAGATGGATACTCTTACCATGGAGGTCACAGGACAGGAAACGAAGATCGAGAAATTCATTGAGCTGATGAAGCACTTTACCATCCTGGAGATCACACGAACCGGACGTATTGCCATGTCACGCGACTAATTCATTGAGACTGCTGCAAAAGCGAGACGAGAGGAAGAAAATTCGATTTTCGTAAATCAAAACGGCAGACGGGTCTTGCCGGGCAATACAGACAAGAAGTCTTAGAATCCTTTTTGGGAGCGACAGGGAATTGTCCGTTCAGAATGTTTTTAGAGAGGATCAAAATGATTTCTCCGGTCTGATCAATGAGTTCTTTCAGCTTTTCCTCGGTAACAGGGTCCTTACAGTATTTATAGATGCCGTTCTTGCTGGTCTTCACGGAAAAATGCCGGGATCTGCCTTGAAGAGGAACACAGTCGAGAATAGGGTTTTCATTCTCTAAAATCAGGTTTTGATCAAACCTTCCGCGGAGCTGGAAAAGCTTTTCAGGCAAGTTTCCGTTTTTGCCTTTGGGAGTGCTGAGGTTCAAATAGAAAGCTCCCGCCATTTTAACTGCATCCGGAGAAATGTTGGTTTTCTTCAGCAACTTCAGGATCCCTTCGATATCTTCCCGTAAAGCGCAGAGATAAGCGGTCAATTGCAGGTTCAATCCGGATTTAAATTCATTTTCCTTAAATTCGTGTTCACTGTTTTTGTAATCAATAACGGCCAGCCAGAGATTGTTTTGCTCATCCTGATGGATATCGATGCGGTCTATAGTTCCCTTAAAGCAGACAGATGTTCCTTTTCCGTTGATATTCTGGATATTCCAATGGAATTGTTCCTTGGGATTAGGAGAGAAGCGAAGTTCCGACAGTGCCGGATCAAATTTATAAGTGGGAAAATAGTTGTTTAAATTCCTGAGATAAAGATAGATTTTTTGTTTGGCCTGAAGAAACTGCGAATAGCCGCCTTCCAGGACAAAAGTCTCATCCTGATCTTCATTGAAAACAAAATGTGAAGCTTCTTCTACACACTTCTGAATAATATTTTCAAGTTCTCCGTGATCTATGGCATTCTTGATGAAAGCCCGCCAGGTCGTTTTTTCTTCGATGACTTTGTGATGGAAAATCTCTAAAGCTTTATGTGTGAATGTTCCCAGTTTATCACGCCCCAGGGTCCATTCTTCCCGTTCCTTGGATCTCAGAATATACTCCACAAAAAAGCTGAATGGACATTTGGCGTATGTTTCCAATTTGCTCACACTTAAGTGAAGATCGTTCTCATAATACCGCAGGATAGAGTCTTCCGTTACGGTGAAAGACGGGATTTTTTCTTCCTGCTGAATGAAATGAGAAAGTTCACATTCGGAAATACAATCTTTGACCATGAGGTCTTTCCCCGCGAAATCATGGATATTGTATTTGAAATTTTCTTGAAGGATCTTGATGTATCGTGACGGGGTAAGCTGATTTCCTTCTGCGTTTTGATTGGAATAGGTGATGATAAGCTTTTCGCTGGGACGCGTAAAAGCGATATAGGAATGATAGTTTTCTCTTTGTTTTTTCTCATGAGCACTGAGATCAAGTTTGATTTTTTGAGGGTCTATGAACTTGATCTCTTCATTGCTGAACAAGGTGGATTCATTTTCCAGATAGGGAAAAACATCGTCATTCATTCCGCCGAAAGCCATCAATTTTACATTCTGACTTCGGCTTCTGTCGATGCTGCCCAGAACGACTTGATCAAGAGAAGGAGGAATAGCGGCAGCGGTAAGCCCGGAAAAGCCTGTCTGAATGATCTCATACCATTTTTCCAGAGTATAAGATTCTCCCTGGAATGCCAGCTGGAAGATCCTCAGCCAGCTTTCCATCCGCGTCCAGACGGTTCTGTGGATCTTAGGGGATATGCCGCTTTCTATGGCGAAAGAGGGATCATTTTGGGACGCGCTCCATTCTTCCAGTTGGCGGCTTAAATCAAATTCCTGCCAGATACGGAGGATGGCTTTAGCTATTTTCTGAGAAGGAACGACTTGGCTTAGGGGATCTTCCACAGAGTTTTCGGGGCGATCTCCTGAAATATCCTTTTCAAATTGGATCAACGCGCTGACCGGCAAGCTGCCGGCTTTCCCAAAAAGGCGGATCAAAGTCTCTTTTTTCCGGGAATGCGTAAATTCCTTTTTCCATACCTCTTTTTTCCAGAAGCTTTCACAGTTGAAATTGTGTTTGATCAGTTCGTTTTCGATCATGTCCGCTTCATCCAGAGTCAGACCTGCCAGCTCTGACTTGAAGATGGAAAGAAGCACTTCTTGTTCCCAGCCGAATGCCGCGGTGTAGAGAAAGTGCAGAGTGAGTTCTACTGCCGGATGATGCGCGATGCTTTGCGGGATATCCAAAAAGAAAGGGATGTTGTAGTGACGGAATACGTTCC
Organism: Verrucomicrobiota bacterium; assembly: GCA_016283885.1. GTDB lineage: Bacteria > Verrucomicrobiota > Verrucomicrobiia > Limisphaerales > UBA1412 > UBA1412. The sequence goes on along the minus strand of JAEENR010000075.1, from coordinate 10,009 downwards.
TGAAGATATTCTGATAATCCTGAAGATTCCTGAAAGCGACAAAGCAATCCCGGTAACGGTGATTGGACTGAGGATCCTGCACGAATTCTGTGATTTTCCGTGCGATCAGAACCGCTTCATCCCAGGGTTCGGAACATCTAAAGATTTCAATGTCGCGAGCGGGCGGCGGCAGATCTTCATTTGCTTTTTTTGCAGGGGATGCCAGCCAGTTGTTTTCAAGATACCGCAATGATGTAGATCCTTTGAACCGTCCGTGTGTGGAGTTGGAATCCAAAGAATGTTGATACATTTGCGTTTCTTCTTTCGCGACCGTCTGTATTTTTTGGAAAAGCGGATAGGTAAAGTTCCATAGTGGACGAGTGGAGATGTTTTCCCCCAGTTCATTTGTATTGATGCAGACCGCGAAAGTCATTTGCTCGGTGACATCAGCCAGAGCGGAAAGAAGCTCAAAATGCTGAGGCGGCAGATCTGTAAACCCGTCCAGCCATATCTGCTGGATCAGAGTTTGCTGAGGATGGGAACGATGCCAATCGCGGACAGCCTGGATGACCTGATCCAGAGAATGATCTGTATCCAGTATTTTTTTACTTTTTATCCAAGACTGATATTCATCCAGGAGAACTGCCAGATCATGTATCTTGCGGCGCAAACGCGGTTGAGACAATCCGTCTGCTATTTGATGGATCTTTTCCGGAGATTGATTTTGCTGCTGGATGAGAGTGAGTATCCTCGCGATCTGAGTGGATAACGATGGATCGTCAGAATGATCCTGATAAAATTGAAGCGGTTCTTTTCTCTCTTTAAGGAGGAGCGCCTGAACCAGCATGGAATGCGATTCATCATCCAGGGTTTGAAGGACATTTTGGCCAAGCAGCTTCAGCAGAAAAAGTGAAAGACGCTCAAAACTGACGATCTGGAGACGAGTGCTGCCAACGATCCCGTTCTCATTGCTGTAAACCGCTTGCTCCATCTGAAAGGTGGATTGCCGCGGCAGGATAAATAAAAGAGGTTTTCCTGACGGAGAAGTTTTTAATGTGGAAACAGCCTCTCTAATACATTGGCTGGTTTTACCGGTACCAGCCGCGCCTGTAAGCAATGTGAACCTGCAAGACATTATTCAGGAATTTTTAAGCCCCGAAATGTTCGTTTTTTCAGAGGTTGCTTTTTATTTTCAACTCCATTGATCTTTTTGCCGCCGTCATCACAGAGAACATAAAGTTGTTCTTTGTCTTTTGAATTCAAATTGAGAATGATCTCGGCTCCAAAATCGCCTTTAAAGCTTTTGATGACTTCCTGAGGCTGACTTTCTTTTTTGCCGTCCCATCTGAAAAGTTTGCAGGTGCCGGAACTCTGCGGACCTCCAATGATATAGTATTGAGTCCCCGTGTAGCACAGATCTCTCACCCCCAAACCTCCCAGATCCAATGTTATGGGAGTGCCCAGGTCCGGTTTTCCCCCTAAAATAACTTTTTCCGGATTTTTGAGAGGAACCAGGAGCGCTTTCCCTTTGGGAACAGGATTACGGAATCCGATCCATAACCATCCCTCAGGAGATGCGCAAAGGCCTTCGATATTGAGTCCGCCTTTTTCTTTAGGAGGCAGAAGAGCAGCGGATTTCAAATCGTATGCCGCGAGCTCAGGAGAAGCAAGAAGCGCGTCCAGCATCCCATGGAATGGCTTTCCCTTTACTTTAATGGAAAGATTTGCGTCATCGATTTCCGTTGCGAAAAAGATATAACGGGAAAGCTGTACTTTACCTTTGGAAGATCTTCCATGTGACGTGATCCAGTAGGCCGTATCACCGATCCTGGCCGCGCCTTCCAGGTCGAATTCCTTTTGTTTTCCGGACAGGGCAAGCTGATTTTGGATAGAGAAGATTTTTTCAGGAGCTCCTCCGCCGGGTGAAAAAAGACGCAGTTCCGGCTCTTCATCATCAGCGATGAGAAATTTATATCCCGTTTTTTCTGTGCCGATGACAATTCCGGCAGATGCATCAGAGATGCCCGAAAACTGAATGTATTCTTCCGCTTGAGCCGCGGCCAGCGTGCAACATGTCAAAACGCAGAATACTTTTTTTAAATCAAACCGACACATACTTTATGAGGTCTCCTAATTTATTCTTCTTGTTGTTATCCAATAGCGATATTAACGATCTTTTTGGGAACGATAATGACTTTCTTGATCGTCTTTCCGACTAACAGCGGTGTGATCTTCTCTGAAGAAAGAGCCGCTGCCTGGATCTGTTCTTTAGTTGCGTCCAAGGGGAGAACGATCTTATCTCTGAGTTTGCCGTTGACCTGGATGGGATATTCAAAAGTATCTTCCACAAGATGAGCTTGATCATATTGCGGCCATGGCAGGTAAGCGATGCTGCCGGGGTATTCCATTCCCATGAAGTGGATCAGTTTTTCACCTAATTCCTCGGCGATATGCGGTGCCAATGGCTGAAGCAGTTTTAGAAAATCCAGGAAAACCGAAGCCGGTTTCACTTCCCAGTTGATGGCTTCATTGATGAATACCATCAGCGCGGAAATAGCTGTGTTGAAACGCAGCCCGTCCAGATCTTCGGTGACCTTTTTGATCACAGTGTGGATCGCTTTCAGCTGAGCCGGATTTGCTTCCACGTTTTTGAAATCAGGAGATAGTTTCAGTCCGGCGACAAGTTTGGGAGCCTGACTGACATCTAATGTCAGGTTTTGTTCCAGTTCCGTCAGACTGTCTTCCGCGATAAAGAGTCTCCACACACGACCGAGGAAACGATATACACCTTCCACACCTTTTGTATTCCAGGGTTTGACCATTTCCAGCGGTCCCATAAACATTTCATAAAGACGGAAAGCGTCTGCGCCGTATTCTTTCAGTACATCATCTGGGTTCACCACATTGCCTCGTGACTTAGACATTTTTTGACTGTCTTCACCAAGAATGAGTCCCTGATTGACGAGTTTATGGAACGGTTCCGGGGAGCTGACTTCCCCAAGGTCAAAGAGTATCTTGTGCCAGAAACGGGCATAGAGCAGATGCAGTACGGCATGTTCCGTGCCGCCAACATAGAGATCGACACCGGTGGAAGCAGCCTTGGGTTGAGTTCCCATCCAATACTGTTCCGCTTCTTTGCCGCAAAACGCAGTGCTGTTTTGTGCGTCAAGATAGCGGAGATAATACCAGCAGGAGCCGGCCCATTGAGGCATCGTATTGGTCTCACGAATGCTTCCATCGGGCAGATGAGTCCATTCCTTGGCACGAGCCAGAGGCGGTTCGCCGGATTCTGTGGGTTTGTAATCTGTCATCTCCGGCGGGATAAGAGGCAGGATATCTTCCGATAAAGATTCATGATGTCCCTCTTTCCAGATGATGGGGAAGGGTTCTCCCCAGTAACGCTGACGACTGAAAAGCCAGTCACGAAGTTTAAAGTTGATGGTACGGTGTCCGCACTGATGTTCCTGGAGCCAGGTTGTGATCGCTTTCTTAGCTTCCGGAGTTGTTTTGCCATTCAAAAATTCTGAGTTGATAGAGATACCGTCATCCACAAAACCAAACGGATCGCTGTTGTCAGGCGGTTGAACGACCGGAATAATAGGCAGTTCAAATTTCTTAGCAAATTCAAAGTCGCGCGTATCATGAGCGGGAACAGCCATGATGGCACCGGTTCCATACGTGGCAAGGACGTAATCCGCGATCCAGATAGGGATACGTTTGCCATTTACCGGGTTGATCGCGTAGGCTCCTGTGAAGACACCGGTTTTGATTTTAGAGAGTTCCGTGCGCTCCAGATCGCTCTTGCTGGCTGTATAAGCCCTGTACGCGGCGACCGCTTCACCGGGAGTGGAGTACCCCCCCTTGGAAAGTGCTTCATCAGCGCCCTTCCATTTGGCAGGGATCCCATCCGGCCAGGATTGCGGTATGATTTGGTCAACCAGTTTATGTTCGGGAGCCAAAACCATATAGGTGGCACCGAAGAGGGTATCTGCACGGGTCGTAAAGACGGTGATCCTCTGTTTTTCGGGAGTGTCCGCGGTGAAATGGACTTCCGCGCCCTCGGAACGGCCTATCCAGTTGCGCTGCATCTCCTTAAGAGAATGGCTCCAATCAATGATGTCCAGATCTTTGATCAGGCGATCGGCATAAGCTGTGATACGGAGCATCCACTGACGCATGGGTTTACGAATGACGGGGAATCCGCCGACTTCGCTTTTGCCGTCCACGACTTCTTCGTTGGCCAGAACGGTCCCCAGTTTCGGACACCAGTTGACCGGCGCTTCCGCTACGTATGCCAGACGCTTGCTGTCGCGATAGGCGCGTTTTTCTTCTTCCGTTTTCAGCTCCGGCGGATAGGTAAGTGTTGTAATAGGTTCGGCCTTTTGAGTTTGAGGGTTGAACCAGGAATTGTAGATTTTCAGGAATATCCACTGAGTCCATTTGAAGTAATGCGGATCAGTGGTATTGACTTCTCGCTTCCAGTCGTAGCTGAATCCCAGCGATTTGATTTGCCTGCGGAAGTTGTTGACGTTTGCTTCCGTGGTGATGCGAGGATGCTGACCTGTTTTGATCGCATATTGTTCAGCGGGCAGTCCGAAAGCGTCCCATCCCATGGGGTGGAGCACATTGTAACCTTTGGCACGATGGTAACGTGCCAAGATATCCGTAGCTGTATATCCTTCGGGGTGACCTACATGCAATCCCGCTCCGGAAGGATAGGGGAACATATCCAGTACATAGTACTTGGGAGGAAGAGCCGATTCATTTATATGACGTTTCCAAAAAGGATGTTGAGGAACCTTTTCTTCATTCGGGTTCCATGCGTGAAAGGTATTGTTTTCATCCCAAAGGCGTTGCCATTTGGATTCGATTACATCAAACGGATATTGTTTCTTAATTGTAGCCATGCTTTGTATCCTACACTAGCTGCCTGTTATTGTGATAATTTTGCGGGAAGCTTGCAATCTTATCTTTTAGGATAAGTTTTTTGCTGGCTATCCTTGGAAAGCTCTGGGAGAATGATTTCAGTTATATGGAAGATCTTAATCTGAAAGATTCCAGTCAGCCGCTCAAGATGAGAGGCGGGCTTTTTATATTGGCAGGCGTTTTGATCGCTTTACTTATTGTGTTGTTATATCCGGCTTTTCGTGCGGATACAGTCCAATTTTCAAATGATGGACCGTATGGTGTGATCAGTTCCGATGTCTGGAAACTGCCGGGAACATTTCTGGGACAGTGGAACGATTTGAATTGGCTTGGAAATGAAGATGTTGCCGCGCCGCCGAATGTTACGAATCTTATCCGTTTGACCTTAGGTACACTGGGGTTTGCCAAGTTTGATGCTTTTCTGGCAACACTTTTCGCGGGACTCTGCGGCGGGTTGCTCTTCCGTGCGCTAGGCGGAAACTGGTGGGTATGTGCCATGGGTGGATTAGCGGTCGGATTGAATTCCAATAATTTTTCCAATGCCTGCTGGGGACTAGGTTCCCGACCGCTTTGTTTTGGCGGAGCGATGCTGGCGCTGGGAATGATAACGCTTTTAAAAGGCGGAAAATCTTCGGATATGAGTCTTGGAACCTGGCTGAAGGTAGCTTTGGCCGGGGTGGGCGCGGGACTTTCGATCATGGAAGGATATGATCTGGGTGCTATTTTGTGTGTTTACATTGCCCTGTATATGTTTTTTGTTACATTGGAAAATCGGGGTGATTCCGGCACATCGAAAGCCAGTTATGGGAAACTGGTGGGGTTGGGGATAGGACGAGTGTGTGTGATCGCGTTGATAACAGCCATTACCGCTTCCTATTCATTATCTTCATTGAAAGATACCCAGGTCAAAGATGTAGGTGTTTTTAATGAAGAGAACGCGACCGAGGCTGAAACAGCCAATAGCGCCAGGGAAAGATGGGAGTTTTCCACCCAATGGAGTTTGCCCAAGATCGAGACTCTTCGCATGATGATACCCGGTCTGATGGGGTATCGTATGGATAGTCCTGACGGGCAGGGGTATTGGGGTTCTGTGGGCGAATCTCCGGGATATCAGGCCGGGGGTGCCGGGATGCCTCGTTTTTCAGGTTCGGGTGAATACACCGGAGTTCTGGTTTTGCTTTTAGCCTCTTGGGCTGTTGCTTATGGCTGGAGAAGAAAATATTCTAACGATATTCCTTTCTCTCAAAGTGAAATGCGTTATATCAAGTTTTGGAGCGTCATTGGTGTGGTCTCATTGCTTTTAGCTTATGGTCGTTACGCTCCGTTTTATCAGTTAGTGTATATCACTCCGGTATTTGGGATGTTTCGCAATCCTATCAAGTATCTGGTTCCGTGTCATATTTCCATATTGATCTTGTTTGGATATGCGATGATCGGAATATGTCGCAAGTATTTATCACGTGTGGAACTGAAAGGTGGCATCACTCCCAGCTGGGGAACAGCATTGGCCTTGGGCTGGAGACGATTATATACATACGACCGCCGGTGGGTTTGGGGTGTACTGATTTGGACAGGCTTATCTGTTTTAGGATTGCTGTTGTTCATTTCCTCTCAAGACAGAGTGGTTGCCTGGATGCAGAAAACAGGTATCGAACTTCAGACGGCGCAGCTTACTTTTGCGGTCAGTATGTGGGAAGTGATGATTTATATTGCTTTATTACTGGCGGGGTTGCTGTTGATGGCTCTGGTTTTGGGACGTCAGATGAACGCCAAGCAGATGAAGATCTTATGCTTTGTGTTTTTAGCGGCGATGGTTGTTGATTTCTATCACGCGAATCGGCCGTGGGTCGTTTTCTACAATTATCAAGAGCGTCTGCAAAAGGATGATATGATCTCCTGGCTGACAGCACGTTCCAAAACAGGGCGTGTGACTTGTTTCCCCGCCGGCAATCAATATGCCCAATCCTTGCGGCAGCTTTATACCGTTGAATGGATGCAGCATGAATTTCCTCATTATAACATTCCGACTTTGGAAAGCTGGATGGAACCGCGCAAAACATTGGATAAGATTACCTTTGAAAAGAATTTTTCCACCAATATCATGCGCTATTGGGAGTTGACCAGCGCTCGTTATCTTTTGGGAATAGCCGGTGTGGCGGAAGCTATCAATGAAAGTTGGGATCCGGAGAAAAGACGTTTCGCGGAAACATTCCATTTTACCATGGAACCGACTCAACCGCCGCGTTATATGCTGGCCAATACAAACCATGAGGGACCTTTCTCTATCATAGAATTTTCAGGGGCAGTGCCGCGTCTGGCGCTTTATAGCCATTGGAAAATGATGCCTTCGGATGAAATGACGCTGGCTGAATTGAATGATTTGGCTTTTGATCCGATGCAGACTTTGTTAGTGGAACAATCCGAGTCTGTTCCGCTTTGCGGTAATCCGGCGGAAGATGCCGCGGCTTTAGAATATGAAAGCTATTCTCCATTGAAGTTTTCAGTGAATGTAAAAGGGGTGAGCAAGAATTCCATTCTTTTGGTGAATGATCGGTTCAATCCCAAATGGAAGGCTTTTGTAGATGGAAAACCCGCGGAGATATTGCGCTGCAATTATATTGCGCGCGGATTATATCTTACTCCGGGAGACCATCATATTGAAATGCGTTTTGAGCAGAGTACCGGATTTTTCTTCCTGAGTTTATTGTTTATGGTGGTTGGTTTGCCAACGATCTTTGTTTTTCTGAGAAAATCTCATGCAGATTAAAGGTTATATGAGGCAGTGCTGCTTATACCTCGTCTGTGTTTTATGTGCTTTTGGAAGTCAAAACGCATTCTGTGAGGAGACGGATGAAGGCTGCATGAACGCGGCAGAACCAATGGCCGCCTCTGTGGATCCTTGCTATTGCAAACTGCCGTTGACCGCGGAATTGAGGATATGCACTGACAAATCAGATAGTTACAATATCTTTATCGCGAACCAGACGAAATCATCCCAGTGGCATTGGGAAATCTTTTCAATGCCGTCTTCGGGGACATTGAGTGCCTACATACCGGGATTTGTTCCGAATCACTTGCACAGTCAGGTCAAAGTAACGGACGGACAATGGCATCATATTGTTTTATCTTTGCAGGAAAAGGAATTGTCTCTTTCTCTGGACGGCAAAGTTGTTGCTTCCGCCATTCCTGAAAAAACTCCGATGGGGCAGGAATCTGAGAATTATACAGGTCTTTATCTGGGAACTCTTTCAGATGATTCATTGCAATGTGAGGGATGGATCGATGATGTAAAAATTTGGAATGGCAGTAAAGTGGCTGCTGTATGGGATTTTTCAGTCATAAACGATAAGGGGTGCAAGGATATATCCGGAAACAACCGGGATCTGAGACTGAAATCGAATTTTTATATCCCAATGCCTCCGCTGGAAGATCCTGTCTCATGGCGGCAGAGTGTACAGGAATGGTGCAGACGGCTTGAATTAAAAACCGAGGGATTGGGACAGGAGAGGGATGCTGTTTATTCTTTCTGGAAGTTCAACTTAGATAATTACGGAAAAATCAACTATGCCTCGGCTAGACATGCGGAATGGTTTGCATCGGATCAAAAAGCACAGGCGCGTGTAGCCGGACAGGCTTTTGACCCTGAAGTCAATATCCAGCCGGAAGATCGGGGCGCGGCGGGAACCGTATTGAGACAGACGGGGGATCTATTGAACCTGCTGGAAACGATGCCGAATGTAGATCTGACTCGTTTAAAAACGGCAAAAGAAGATTGGTTCAAATTAAAGAAGGTATGGGAAGATGGAGTATCACCGGAAGCGGCTGATGATATATATTTTACCGTGTGCGCAGTGCGCCGTCAGGTGATGTTCTTGAATCCACTGCTGAATTTTGATGATTTTCTTTGTGTTACAAGAGGTTCTTACCAGGGATCGGTGCGTTCTCAGCCATCCACATCGGATGGTGCCGGCGGCCATTTCGCGTGTCAGTATTTTGGCTATACAACATTGTCCGGCGGTGGACTTTATCGAATCAAAAACTGGAGAGGTATTCCTCAAATCGAAAACATAGTGGAACACTCTGTTGTTCAAAACGGACGTTTGGCCGGAAAGAAATTGGATCATGGGGCATTTTGTTCACCGGATCTTTCTTATGACGGAAAGAAGATACTCTTTTCCTGGTCGGAGAACCGCAGTCATAAATTGAATGCCTTTACGATCGATCGAGTCTGGCACATATTTTGTGTGGACTCGGATGGAGAGAACCTTGTTCAGCTGACCGATGGGAATACGGATGATTTTGACGCCTGCTGGCTGCCCAATGGACGGATCGTTTTTGTTTCAGAGCGTCGCGGCGGTTATATCCGTTGTTTTGATCGTTATATCCAAGTTCCTAATTATACCATGTTCAGCATGGAAGAGGATGGAAGTGATATCGTTCCGATCAGCTATTTTGAGACTTCAGAATGGAATCCCAGTGTCAATCATGATGGTATGCTGGTTTATTCACGGTGGGATTACACAGATCGTGAAAATTGTATTGGCGGACGTTTTTGGATATGCGGTCCCGATGGTACGAATCCCAGGGCTCCTCATGGGAATTATCCTGATCCTTATCACAGTTTTCCGGGAAATCAGGAAGAGTTTCTTCAAAAGTATGAAGGAGAGATCCCTTATACGGGGATCGGCAGCCGCTGGGGTGCTCCCATCGTTGAGATGGGGATCCGTGCGATTCCGGGTTCACACCGGTATGTGATGACGGCCGCGCCGCATCATGGACAGTTGAACGGCTCATTGGCCATTTTGGATCTGCGGGTCAAGGACGATAATTATGTTTCTCAGGTGAAGCGTTTAACACCGGATGAGCTTTTCCCGGAGACAGAGTATCCTGCTCGAGGACATTATAAATACGGAACTCCCTGGCCATTGAGCGAAGATTTCTTCCTGTCTAATTGCTGGGAGGATATCATTCTGCTGGATCGTTTTGGCAATCAAGAGATCCTTTGCGGGATACGGGAAATAAATCCTCTTATAGATGAGCGTTTCCGTATACTGGATCCGATCCCAATGGTTCCGCGTCCAACACCGCCGATCGTGCCGACCCG
>JAEENR010000074.1 GCA_016283885.1 Verrucomicrobiota bacterium | reverse complement strand
TAAAACCTTTATTGTAGTCGGCAACGATGACGGCACGAACCTGGGGCAAGACGCGGGAAATGCTGGCTTTGACCTGTTCCAGTGTAAGCGGATCCATGGAAAGGGGTTCTTCGGCATCGAGACGCAGAAGCTGCTGGCGCGAGGCCAGGATGCGGGTCTTGGTGGAGGTCGGGTAGTCCAGGATCTCTTGTAAAATGTTGGTTTGGAATTTGTTTTGCTCCAGAAGACGTTTTGCGCAAAGACCCATTTCGTCACGGCCGATGGCCCCGGCCAGAGTGACGGGGATGCGGAGCTCGGCCAGGTTGCGGGCCACATTGGCTGCACCGCCGGGGACGGATGTCTCTTTATTGATATGTACAATGGGGACAGGAGCTTCCGGGCTGATACGCTGAACATTGCCCCAGATGTAGCGGTCAAGGATGATATCGCCGATGACCAGGATGCGGGAGGATGTCATCGCATTGAGGATCCCGGCGGCGCGTGTCCGGTCCAGCGGGCTGTTTGTCAATGTTGTGTTCATAGCGTGATCAATTTTCGTTTTCGGGTTCCCGATCGGGTATTCGGGACACAAGAAGAATAGCGGTATCACTGAAGGTTTTCAAGCGGAGAGCGCTTTTATAGGGTTGTTTTCTGCGGTAAAGGAGGATAGACTAAGGACGGCCGCGCTGCTTTTCGGAGTAACGCAGAATTTAAAGAGAAGTAAACATGACAGAGATACCTAAAGCGTATGAGCCCCAGAGTGTGGAGGCTAAGTGGTATGATTTTTGGAACAAAGAAGGATGCTTTACCGCGGACGCGGCATCCAGCAAGCCTGCCTTTTCGATGGTGATCCCGCCGCCGAATGTAACGGGCATCCTTCACTTGGGGCATGTATTGAACAATACGATCCAGGATATTCTGGCCCGGCGTGCCCGGATGCAAGGGTTTGAAGTTTTATGGCTGCCGGGAACAGATCACGCGGGTATCGCCACACAGGTGGTGGTAGAAAAGCGCCTGAAGAAAGAAGAGCATTTGACGCGTCATGATCTGGGCCGCGAGAAGTTCGTGGAACGTGTGTGGAAGTGGAAAGAAAAGCACGGCGGCATCATCATCAATCAGCTGAAGAAGCTGGGCTGCTCCTGCGACTGGACACGCGAGCGCTTTACAATGGACGAGCGCTATTCCAAGAAAGTGGCCGAGGTCTTTGTGGATCTTTACAACAAAGGTCTTATTTATAAAGGCAAGCGAATGGTGAACTGGTGCCCGGTCTCGCTGACGGCGTTGTCCGATGAAGAGGTGATCATGAAGCCTCAGAACGGCAAGCTCTATTACTTCAAAGTGGAAGTGGCGGAAGAACCCGGTACTTTCCTGACGATCGCGACGACACGTCCTGAGACGATCCCCGGCGATACGGCGGTGGCGGTGAACCCGAAGGATGAACGCTTCAGCCGGTTCATCGGCAAGCATGTGATCCGTCCGCTTCCGGTGGAGCTGCCGCGCGAGCAGAAGCTGATCCCGGTAGTGGGAGATGAGGCTGTGGAATTTGAGTTCGGTACCGGTGTGCTGAAAGTGACCCCGGCGCACGACAAGGTGGACTTTGAGATCGGCAAACGTCATCATCTGCCGTTCATCGAAGTGATCAACGCGGACGCGACGATGGGCGAGCTGGCCGGCAAAGATTTGAAAGGACTGGATCGTTCCGAGGCACGCAAGAAGAGCGTGGAAGTGCTGACCAGTCTGGGCGCGATGGTGAAGGAAGAGCCTTACCAGAACAATGTGGGCTACAGCGAACGCGCGGATGTGCCGATCGAGCCTCGTTTGTCCGAGCAGTGGTTTTTGCGTTATCCGAGCCAGAAACAGGCCCGCGATGTGGTCAACAGCGGCGAGCTGAAGTTTTATCCGTCCCGCTGGGCCAAAGTGTTTGAACATTGGATGGTCAATATCCAGGACTGGTGCATCAGCCGTCAGTTGTGGTGGGGACACCGGATCCCGGTCTGGTACAAAGAAGGCGAGGAAATGCGCTGCCAGGTGACATCACCCGGCGAGGGCTGGGAGCAGGATCACGATGTGCTGGATACCTGGTTCTCCAGCTGGCTGTGGCCGTTTGCTACGATGGACGAAGCGACCTTCAAGAAGTTTTATCCGACAACAGTGCTGGTGACCGCGCCGGAGATCCTCTTCTTCTGGGTGGCGCGCATGATCATGGCCGGTTTCGAGTTTATCGGTCAGAAACCGTTCAAGGATGTTTATCTGACGGGTATCGTCCGTGACAAGCTGGGCCGCAAGATGTCGAAGTCTTTGGGCAATTCACCCGATCCGCTGGATCTGATCGCGCGTTTCGGCGCGGACGCGGTCCGCATGGGCGTGATGCGCGCGGCACCGCTGGGACAAGATCTGCTGTTTGATGAGCAGCAGGTGGAACTGGGCCGCAATTTCTGCAACAAGCTGTGGAACGCCTGCCGTTTCCGCCAGATGCAGGGCGGCGAAGTCGAAGGCGAGATCAACCCGGCACTGCTGACCGGCGATGACAAGTGGATCTTGTCGCGTCTCGACACGTGCATCCGCGAGGTCAACAAAGCTTTTGATGATTACAACTACGCGGAGGCCGTCCATGTGTTGTACCGTTTCTTCTGGAATGAATACTGCGACTGGTATGTGGAAGCCGCTAAGGCATCGCTGAACAGCGGTGACGAGAAACTGAAGGCCAACACTGTGGCCGTGATCGATTTTATCCTAAGCAATACGCTGAGGATATTCCATCCGCTTCTGCCGTTCATTACAGAGGAACTGTGGCAGGGAATGGGCTATAGCAAGGATATGCCGGAGAACCAGGGCGGCAAGACGATCATGAACGCGCCTTGGCCGAAACCGTTCGATAAGGATTTCTGTGATTATTACGGTCTGAATGAGCAGGTGCTGAAGTTTACGGAAGCCAAGTATGACCTGGTGGTGCAGGGACGCAATCTGCGCCGCGAAGGGAATATCCCGTCCAATAAGAAGGTGAAGTTCGTTCTCAAGCCGCTGGAGAAATTCGACACCCGCGATCTGAATGTCATCAAGACACTGCTGAACGCGGATCCGCTGGAAGTAGCCGAGAATTATGAACCGGCCAAAGGAACTCCGTCCGGACGCAACGCTTTGGGCGAGGTCTATCTGCCGATGGACGGACTGATCGATGTGGAAGCGGAACGCGTGAAGCTGAAGAAGCTCCTGGAAAAATGCGAGGTGGAGATCAAGCGGATCGAAGACCGTCTGAACAATCCGAACTTCTCGCAGAAGGCTCCGGCTGCGGTACTGGAAGAAAACCGGAAGCGCCTGACCGAATGGCAGCAGAAACAGAAACAGTCACAGGATGCGCTGGCCGCGTTAGGAGCATAGCTGATTTTGAATATTCAAGGGGATACATTTTTGTATCCCTTTGGAGTTTATAAGATATTATAGATATGAAAAACCGTTTAGCAGTGTGCAGTTGGTCTTTGCAGGCCACAAACGCGAAAGAATTGGTGGAACGAATCCAAAAAGTGGGCGTTCATTATGTCCAGCTGGCGCTCTCGCCGCTGGTCAAGGATCCGGAAGCCTGGAAAGGACTGGCGGATATGTTCAAAAATGCGGGGATCCAGGTGATTTCCGGAATGGCGGAAACGATCGGCGAGGATTATACATCGCTGGAATCCATCCGCCGCACGGGCGGGATCGTTCCCGACGCAAACTGGGAAGCGAATTGGGTGCACTTCCAGAAAATCGTGGAAGTAGCGAAAGAATTCAACATCAAACTGGTGACATTCCATGCCGGATTTGTTCCGCATGAGCCGGAAGATCCCAGTTATAATAAACTGCGGGATCGGATGCTGCAGCTGAGTGAACTGTTTCGGGACAACGGTATGAATCTGGGACTGGAGACCGGTCAGGAAACAGCGCCGCATTTGAAGATGTTCCTGGATTCACTGAACTGTCCGAATGTCCGGGTGAATTATGATCCGGCCAACATATTGCTCTATGGTAACGGCGATCCCATCAAGGTGATCGATACCTTGTCCGGGTATATCGTGCAGTGTCACCTGAAAGATGCGACACGCACCAAGGTTCCCGGAACCTGGGGAACGGAAGTGGCCGTGGGAACAGGTGAAGTGGATTGGAAACAATTCTTCACTAAACTTAATCAAATCGGTTTCAACGGTGATTTTTCGCTGGAACGTGAGGCGGGAGATCAGCGCATCATTGATTTAAACGCGGGTCGTCAGCTGGCAGAGAAGCTGATGGCTGAGATCCAATAAAAACAAGAAAAGATTCAATAATATGGTAAAAGTTGGAATTATCGGTTTAGGGTTCATGGGAATGACCCATTTTCGCGCCTGGAAAAAGGTGGCGAATGCGAATGTAACAATGGTTTGCGAAGCCCGTCCTCTGCCGGAGGATGGTGATCTGTCCAAACTGTTTGCCGGGAACCTGGGTTCCGGGGAAGGTCTGAAGATCGACTATAAGCAAACAAAGGTCGTTCAGAAAGTGGAAGACCTGTTGAGCAATCCGGAGATCGACCTGGTGGATATATGCTTGCCGACGATGGCGCACAAAGATGTGAGCATCGCCGCGCTGAAAGCGGGCAAAAACGTGATCTGCGAGAAACCGATGGCCCGTACTCTGGCGCAGACAGAGGAGATGAAAGCTGCCGCGGAAGCCAGTGGAAAGATCTTGATGCCGGCTCAGTGCGTGCGCTTCTTCCCCGAATGGAGTTATGTGAAACGTCTGATTGATGACGGCCGTTATGGCAAGGTCGTGGCGGCGCGTTTCCGTCGTGTCTCCGAAGCTCCGGGCTGGGGTGTTTCCAGCTTCCTCAAAGGTCAGGAGTCCGGCGGCGCACTGTATGATCTGCATGTGCACGATCTGGATTTTGTGCTGTACTGCTTCGGGATGCCCAAGGCGGTCTTCGCACGCGGGGCGACTTACGCCAGCGGCGCGGTGGATCATGTGATGGCCAACTACATTTATGAGAATGGCCCTGTGGTGACCGCGGAAGGCAGCTGGGCCATGGTGAAAGGATTTGGTTTCGCGGCCGGGTTCACTGTCAACTTTGAGAAGGCGACACTGGAAATGGATACGACCCGTGGTGCGGATGCCTTGAAGCTGTATGAACCGGGACAACCCGCGCTGGTGATCCGCCCTGAAGGAGATGACGGCTATGTAGGCGAACTGCGTCATATCGCCGAAGCTGTGGCCAAAGGCACTAAGCCGACGATACTGACACCGCAAGACGGAGTGAATTCCCTGCGCGTTTGCGAAGCCGAAGAGAAATCGGTGCAAACCGGCCAGATCATCACGATCTAGCTCCACTCGGTGAGCTGACGCTCTAAAAGAAGTCGTCAGATATGGATTGGCGAAAAATCCCGTTTTCAGGAAGAAAAGCACTCTTGGATTGTATCAAAGATACCGGAGCCGAAGTACTGGTTCAAAAAGGGTGCTTTTTCCTTCTTTTTCCCGGAGCCGATCAGAATGAAGTGAAGGAAGCCGTTTTGAAGGGATCCTTGGATGAAGTCCAAAACCGGGGAAAAGTGATTCACACCTCTTCTCAAAGCTACAGGTTTATTCAAAGTCTGAAAGTAGAATCTGAAAACGGGAGTGTTTATTTTATCAAAAAAATCTATAGAAAATCACCTCTGTACTGGCTCCATAATTTCTTTCGTTACGGGACTTCTATTCGTGGTGAGATTGTAGCCAAGCGTTTACAGGCGGCCGGGATCACAGTTCCACAAATTATTCTGGTGGGAGAAAAGCGGCGGGGTATCTTTCTGGAAAATGAGTATCTTTTGTTCCATTTTATCCCGGTCATGAAAACGGCGCGCGATATTTTTATGGATGAAGACCGGGAGGAAACGCTGAATGGGATTTTTACTCGGATCGGAGAGCTGGCGGCACGGATGCATTTGGCAGGTGTGGCGCACCGTGATTTCCATCTGGAAAACATCTATGTATGCGAAGAAGGATCTCAGAATAGAAGCCCGGCAGATTCTTACGGTCTTTGTGATTTTTTGAGTGCGAGGTTTTTTTCCAAAACGATACCGCAGAAATATGTATATAATGATATCCAGAGAATGATCGGGAATATCATAGAGAACTCGTATATCAAAAAAGTTTCCTCGGATCATTACATCCAAAGTTTCTATGGTACGTATGAGCGAGAAATAAAGAATCATCACATTTCAAAGATGGACTACAAGATAGATATTGATGAAATGATAAACAGACTGAAACTGAGTTTTGCCAGAGATTCAATACATAGTCAAAGGACATCGTGATATGGATTGGCGAAAGATACCGTTCCCTGAAAGAGAAGCGCTCCTGGAGTATATCCGGAATGCCGGTGCTGAGGTCTCGGTATCCAAGGGGTATTTTCGTCTTTTTTTTGATGGAGCCGATGCGGAGAGGATCAAGGAAGCGGTGTTGGATTCGAGCCTGGATGATATCTTCGACAAAGGGGAAGTTCTGCGGCATTCTTCGCAAAGTTATCGGATCGTTACCAGTGTGAAAACCCGATTGGAGGGGATGTCGGGCGAGGTATTCATTAAGCGGGTCATCCGGAAAAACAGGGAATACGGTGCTCATTATTTGTTTCGATTTGCCGGATCAATCCGGGGAGCGATCGCCGGAGAACGGATGCGGCGGGCAGGGATAGATATTCCTTCTGATCTCTTTATTGAGGAAAAACGCAAAGGGCCATTTCTAAAGTCAGAATATATGGTGACGAATTATCTTCCGAACTTGAGAACCCTGAATCAGGTGTTGAGAGAGGAAAGCGACCCGGAATCGAAATTGAACGGCATGATCCCTGTGCTGGCAGAAATGATGGGGAAAATGCACTCGTCCGGAGTCACACACCGGGATTTCCATTTTGATAATATCTATCTGCGCACGGATGAGCAGGGGAATGAGTGCTTTGGGCTTTGTGATTTTTTGGATGCCAAAGTGTATAATGGAGAGATCCCGGAAAAATACATATATAATGAATTTTGGGAGATATTGAAAAGCATTTATACCGTACTGAGCGGAAAGGGAATCTCGCCCGTTCTGTGCTGTGAGCGGTTTTATGAAGAATATCACCGCTGGAGAAAAGCGCATGACCATGCCCGGGAGGATCACAGCCGGATAATGGATGGGGTCATGAACAAACTGAAATCGAATTTTCAAGGGTAACGAATAACAAAATGAGAATATTACTCAAAAGGATTTGGGGATTGATCAGCTGCTATAAAAGACGGCTGGTGCTGGGCATCGTATTTGGCGTACTGAGCGGATTAGTAGTGCC
The DNA here is from genome assembly GCA_016283885.1 of Verrucomicrobiota bacterium. Lineage (GTDB taxonomy): Bacteria > Verrucomicrobiota > Verrucomicrobiia > Limisphaerales > UBA1412 > UBA1412. Next base: position 10,460 of record JAEENR010000074.1, on the reverse strand, counting down.
CCTGTTGATGATCACGATCAAGCTCGCTGTCAGTGTCATTTTCCCCTCGCAGTATGATGTGCCGATGTCAACACAGATCGAGATGGCACCGCAGTTTGTACAGAATTTGATCCAAAATGTCGCGGAACATTTGCCAAGGGGGGAAGGGACTGTCTCCACAGCGGCACTGCTGCTGATCATTGCCAGCATTCCTGGTGTGATGATCCTCAAAGGAGTTTGTACTTATATCAATGTTTACATGATCAAGTGGGTTGGAACGCGCGGTGTGATGAATTTGCGCAACCGGCTTTTTGAACATTTCATGTCGCACTCTATCCGTTTTCATACCAGCGGCAACAGCGGTGAATTGATCTCGCGTGTTTTCAATGATACACAAAGCATCCAGAATTCGATCACGCATGCTGTGCCAACGATCGTCCGGGATCCGATCACAGTCATTTCTCTGGCGGCATATCTGCTGTATAATTATCCTACACTGACCGGAGTGACGTTGATCATATTTCCATTATGTGTAGTGCCGATCCGCATTTACGCGATCAAGATCCGCAAAGCGACAGTCAGTTTGCAGAATATGCTGGCATCGCTGGGCAAGATCATGCAGGAGGCGTTTAGCGGGATACGCATCATCAAATCCTATAATCTGGAAAATGTGGTGAATGAGAAATTCCGGAAAAATTCGCGTGAGCAGGTCAGCTTGAGAATGCGTCAAGTCAGAGCGGATGAAATGCCTAGTATCCTCATTGAGATACTGGGGGCGATCGGTGCGGCGCTGGTTTTGATCTATATCAAATTGATGGGGAAAATAGAAATGTCGCCGGCGGATTTTCTGGCGTTCATCGGCAGCTTTTTCCTCATGTATCAGCCTATCAAATCGCTGAGCAAGATTTACTCGGAACTGGCTCAGGCAGCGGCGGCCAGTGACCGCATCTATGAGTTGCTGGAGGTCAAGACAGATGTGCCGGAGCCGGTACACCCGAAGAAATTATCCTCGCAGGATATGGAGATCGTTTTCGATCATGTCTCCTTCAGCTATGGTGACCGCATGGTTTTATCGGATATCAATCTGACCATCAAACCGGGACAGCGTATCGCGCTGGTGGGTGCGACGGGTTCCGGCAAGAGTACACTCCTGCATTTGATCCTGCGTTTTTATGATCCCACATCGGGACGTATTACGATCGGCGGAACAGATATCCGGGAGGTAACGACACACGATCTGCATGAGAAAATGGCAATCGTTACCCAGGATACTTTTTTGTTTGATGATACGATCCTCAATAACATTGCTTATGGAAAAGAAGGCGCGAGCTTTGAGGAGATACAAAAAGTGGCAAAGCTGGCGTTAGCGGAAGAATTTATTTTGCAGAAACCGGACGGTTACGAAACACATGTGGGTGAACGCGGCGTGATGCTGAGCGGCGGCCAGCGTCAGCGTTTGGCGATCGCGCGCGCCTTGCTGAGAGACGCGCCGATCCTGCTGCTGGACGAAGCAACCAGCGCGTTGGATACAAAGTCCGAACGCATCGTTCAGGCGGCATTGGAAGAGCTTTTGAAGGGACGCACCAGTGTCAGTATCGCTCACAGGCTTTCTACTATCTATGATTCGGATGTGATCCTGGTTTTGGATCGGGGACGGATCGTGGAATCGGGAACACATGAGGAACTGCTGAAGAATGGCGGTGTTTACAAGCGGCTGTATGATCTTCAGTTCACACAATTAGACTAATAAAATTTCAAAACAGATTGGATTCATGGCGGGTTTAAAGTGGTACATAGATCGCTGGAAGGCGATGGACAAGGCGGAACGCAAGGAGCGTCTGCGTCAGCAGTTCCGCCGCTGGAAAGATTGGTGGACGGTGCCGGATTTTCGACTGAACGCGGTCAGCCTGGAGCCGAAGCCGGATTCCTTTCCGCATCTGCCGCCATCGGAGCAGGCACCGGACGAGCTCAAGAACGCGCTGCGCTTTGATTCCGATCGCATCCTGTCGGGTTCGTGGACGGTTTTTAAGGAGATCACTTTGAAAGTAGATCACCATCCGCTTTGGCAAAAGGATTATCTGGCCGATGTGGATCTGAAGACGATAAGAAGCTCCACACACCTGAACCATCGTAAACTGTCCGATGGCGCTGATGTCAAAATGATCTGGGAGATCAACCGCTGGGCGCATTTGGCACGTCTGGCACAGGAAGCATACATCCTGAATGACCGCTGGACGATGAAAACGGCCATCCGCCGGGTGTATCACTGGGCAAAACAGAATCCGCTGCTAACCGGTTATAACTGGACCAGCGCGCTGGAAGGGGGGCTGCGTCTGATCAATTACTGCTGGATCGACGCGCTGACCCGTGCCACAGCATCCAAGACGATCCTGGGTGATATCAGTGAGGAAGTGGATACTTCGCTGAGCAAACTGGGACGGATGGTTTTGCCCGCGCATGTCTGGTTCGTCTGGCGCTACAAGAGTTTTGGTTCCTCCGCAAACAATCATCTGCTGGGTGAACTGGCCGGGCTGATATGCGCCTTGTCGCGCTGGCCTCAGCTGGAACGGTGGGCGGCTCCGCTCAGTCAGATCCAGGCAATGTGGGAAGAGGAAGTACTGAAGCAATTTGCGCCCGACGGTGGCAATCGTGAGCAGGCTCTCAATTACCATCTTTTTTCTTTTGAACTCTGCTGGCAAAGTTATCTGGCTTTGAAACAAGGCGGCCGTACAGTTCGCCCGGAAGTCTATGAACGGCTGCAGCGCGCGGCGGATTTTTTTGTCATCACGCAGACCCGGCGCGAGCCCTGGGACTACGGAGATTCCGATGACGCGTTCGTGACACCGTTCTGGGAGCGTGAAAATCAGATCGCGCAGGAGTGGGTGCGCTGGATGGAGTCCGCCGACAACACGACCCTGATCAAGTACTGGCTGGGAGATCCGCCGCCGATGTCGGAGAATGGCAAGCCTTCCTGTGAGGATCAGGGCAATGGCTGGCTTTATTTCCCGGATACCGGCATCGCCACCTGCTGGCAGGGTATCTGGATGGGGCGCTGGGATCTGTCTCCACTGGGGTATTTGCGCACGGCGGCGCATGGTCATTTGGACGCGCTCCACTTTTCGCTTTGGTATCGTGATTTCGCTTTTCTGGTGGATCCCGGCACCGGTGCTTATTATGGAGATTCGACGGCCCGGCGCTATCTGGCCAGCTGGGAAGCCCACAACGGTCCGCATTTGAAGGGGACATCCTATCCGGCTCGCAAAGGACCGTTCTTGTGGGGTGAGATCCATGAGAAACCCGTGTTCCGCAAAGAATCGGATCTCTGCATGGAGGGAACTTTAAAGCTGCCGAATGGAACGATGACACGCCGCATCATCATGATCCCCATTGAAAACACCTGGAAGATCGAGGACGTTTTCACACCGGACACAAACGCATCGGAAGTACCGCCTTTGGAGACTTGCTGGCAATTTGCGCCGGAGTGCCGGGTCGAGAGAGTCAGCGAACGTGTGTTCAAGGTCATCCGTTCCGAAGGCGCAGTGATCACTCTGACCGTGGGCGATGACTGGGAGGAGATAGATTGTTTTATACCGGAGAGCATCGCCGAATTTCATAAGGCGACAGAAGATCTGCGTGGATTGTGTGCGCCCTCATTTCGGACGTTGAGACGGGGACCGCGACTGGTCTTGACCGGCAAGGCAGCGCAGACGCATACACTTTACATCAAGGGCGAATAGATACAGAAATGCTTTCCGTTTCCAATATCAGCAAGTCGTATGGGGCGCGTGTTTTGTTTGACGATGTCAGTTTCAGTATCGTCAAAGGCGATCGCGCGGCTTTGGTCGGCGCGAACGGTGTGGGCAAATCCACCTTGTTCGATATTATTCTGGGATTGGAAGAATCGGACAGCGGCACTATCTCACTGAATCGCGGGACACGTCTTGGTTTTCTTCCTCAGGAAGCCGGCGAAGCTGATGACCGCACCGTGATGGAGATCGCTGTAGGCGTGACATTGGAGCATTCCAAACTGCGCCGTGTGCTGAGCGAACTGGAGCGTGCCGGTCAGACTGATTCAGAGGAATACCGTGCCGCCTGCGCCCGATATAAAGAACTGGGCGGTTATGAAATGGAACCCAAGGCCGCGAAGATATTGAAAGGACTGGCCTTTCGGGAGAGCGATTTTTTCAAACCGGTGAGCGCCCTCAGCGGCGGCTGGGTGATGCGTTCCCATATTGCGCGGCTGCTGGTGATGGAGCCGGATCTGCTCATTTTGGATGAACCGACAAATCACTTGGATCTGGAGACGTTGATCTGGTTCCAGAATTATTTGCGGAGCTATCCCGGTGCTGTCTTCGTGATCTCGCATGACCGTTCCTTTTTGAATGCGCTTCTGGGCAGTGAAGGTCGAGGCAGTATCATGGAGATACGCAACAGCCGTCTTCAGCGCTACCGGGGCAATTATGATGACTACTGCCGCCAGCGTGCCGAACGGGAAGCCCAGCAGTGGGCGGCCTACCGCAATCAGCAGCAGCAGATCGCGACCCTGCAGCGTTTCGTGGACCGCTTTGGTGCCAAGGCCACCAAGGCATCCCAGGCGCAGAGCAAGCTCAAGCAGATCGAGCGCATGGAACTGGTAGAGGCTCCGGAAGGCGCGGAACAGCAGATGCACATCGAGTTTCCTCAGCCCGAACGCAGCGGCCAAAGCGTCATTACACTGCATAGTGTTCATCATGCTTATGGTGATTTGAAGGTTTACAGCGGCATCGATCTGGAGATCGAGCGCGGGGAGCGGATCGTTTTTATCGGTCCCAATGGTGCCGGCAAATCTACCTTGCTCAAACTCCTGGCCGGTGTCCTGCCGGTACAGCAGGGCGAACGCCGTCTGGGGTTGAAGGTCAGCTGCGGTTACTACAGCCAGAACCGCATCGATATGCTTACGCCGTCGAATACCGTCCTGGAGGAAGCCATGAGCATCCCGGAGCCGCCGCTGGAAGTAACAGTGCGCACGATCCTGGGCAGTTTCCTTTTCAAGGATGATGATGTTTTCAAAAAAGTCTCCGTCCTTTCCGGCGGAGAGAAATCCCGTCTTTCGCTGGTCAAACTGCTTTTGTCTCCGCCGAATCTGCTCCTGATGGATGAACCGACCATCCACCTGGATATTGCCAGCTGTGATGTGCTGATCGACGCGCTGGAGCAGTACCAGGGTACACTTGTTTTCATCAGTCACGATGTCAACTTCATCCGCCGTTTGGCGAAGAAGGTGCTTCATATCCATGCCGGACATCTGACACCTTACGCCGGCGGTTATGATTATTATCTGCAAAAGAATCAAAACCTTTCCGAGCGTGCCGGCCTGGTGGCCGGAGGAACACCATTGAACGCCCGCCCGGAAGAGTCGACCGGAAATGACGAACTTTCCCGTCGCGAGCAGAAGCGTTTAGCGACTCAGCAGAGGATCGCCCGCGCCAACCGCAAACGCGAACTGACCATGAAGGTCAACCGCATCGAACGGGAGATCGCCCGTCTGGAGGAACAGCACACGCAGATCGTTTCCCAGCTGGAAGATCCCGCCCTGTATGGCGACAGCGCTGCCGTGGTCAGTTTGAATAATGAGATGCGGGATGTGCAGTCGCGGCTGGAAACGCTGAATCAGCAATGGGAAGAAGCAGCCACCGAGCTTTCCGACTTCGAGAATGAATGATTTGCCCGGCGCGGCGCATTATCCGCGCGAAAATATTCTTGAGTTGGCAAGCGGTTTGGAATAAAGTTTTAGCGCATCTGCGATGTGGGATAATTTGTGAAAGATAGAGCAGTGAAGAAAAAAGATTTTTTTATGAAAACTCAAAAACATTATTTGAATCGGATCCTGTGCGGGACCGTTTTGGCGGTATGTACTCTGCTGGCTGTTCAGACAGAGGCTGAGGACAGACTTTGGTATCTTGAGCCCGTACCGGTCCAGATCGAGAACGGCATCCCGACGGAGGATACCGGCAACTGGGTCAAAGCACTGCCGGTCGGCAATGGCCGTCTGGGCGGAATGGTTTTCGGCGGTGTCCCGATGGAGAGGATCCAGCTGAATGAGGATTCGATATGGACAGGCGGTGTTACGGACAATGATAATCCGGAAGCATTGGCGCATCAGGCGGAGATCCGTGCACTGCTGCTGGACGGCAAGTATAAAGAGGCCAATGAACTCACTCAGAGATACATGGTCTGTAAGGGCGACGGCAGCGGCCACGGAGGCGGCAGCCGGGCCAAGTACGGCAGCTATCAGACACTGGGCGACCTGACCATCCAGTTCTATGGTCACGAAAAGTTTTCAAACTACGAGCGCGAACTGGTGCTGAATAAAGGTATGGCGAATGTTACCTATACCGTAGATGACAACACCCGGTACTTCCGCAGGGTTTTCTGCAGCTATCCCGATGATGTGATGGTCGTCAGGCTGGACTCGAACCGCAGAAACTCCATCACCTGTGATGTCAAACTCTCACGCAGAGAATGCGCGGCGGTCAAGGGGGTGTATAACAAACGCTCTGATCAGCAAGGCGAGATCTACATGGAAGGCCAGCTGCGCAGCGGAAAAGACGTGAACGGATTGAAGTACATGGTGCGTCTGGGCGCGAAACTGGACGGTGGTTTCCTCGAAGTGCAGGATGATACGATAAAGATCGTCAATGCCACTTCGGTAACACTGATCCTTTCCGCCGGGACCGATTATCTGAGGCCGAATACTTCTGTTCTCCTCAAGAGGAATGACTGGAAAAAAGTGGGGCAGCCCACACTGCATGGCGAACCGGTCTATCTCGGCAATCCTTATAAATTACAGACAGCGCAGAAATTGAAGGCTGCCCTCAACCGTCCTTATAAGACACTTTGGGAGCGGCACGTGAAAGATTTTTCCGACCTGTATGACCGCTGCGGCCTGTATCTGGGCGAGGTATTCGGTTCAAAGGAGCCCACAGATGTACGTCTGAAAAACTTTGCCGAGGGGAAATATGATCCCGCTCTGATCGCTCTTTATTTCCAGTACGGCCGCTATCTGCTGATCAGTTCTTCCCGTTTGGGAACACTGCCGGCCAACCTACAGGGCATCTGGGCCAATACGTTCCAGACACCCTGGAACGGAGATTATCACCACAATATCAACGATCAAATGAATTACTGGCCTGCGGAGGTGACCGGACTTTCCGAGTGCCACATCCCGTTCCTGGCCTATATCGCCTCACTGCAGGTGCCGGGTTCACGCACGGCTCAGATCCATTACGGTGCCCGCGGGTGGGTCACTCACACCCTGGGGAATCTCTGGGGTTATACCGCGCCGGGCGAGGGAGCGAACTGGGGTTTGTTCCCGTCGGCCAGCGGCTGGCTCTCTCAGCATCTTTGGGAGCATTACGCCTTCACCGGCGATCGCAAATATCTCAAGTGGGCATACCCGGTCATGAAAGCCTCGGCGGAGTTTTACTTGGATTACCTGTTCGAGGATCCCAAGACCGGCTGTCTGGTTTCGGGTCCGTCCAACTCGCCGGAGAATTCCTTCATCACCGCTGACGGCGTGCACGGAGGCATCTGCTACGCGCCGACCATGGATATGGAGATCATCTACGACCTGTTCACCAACTGCATCCAGGCCGCGGAAACATTGGGTCAGGACGCGGAGTTCGCGGAGCAGCTCAAGATCGCGCGCGGTCGTCTGGCTCCGCTCAAGATCGGCAGGCATGGCCAGCTGCAGGAATGGATCGAGGACTTCGACGAAGCGGAACCGGGTCACCGCCATGTTTCCCATCTCTTCGCTCTGCATCCGGGTCATCAGATCAGTGTGAACGAGACACCGGAACTGGCGGAAGCCGCCCGTGTGACATTGACCCGGCGTTTATCCAGCGGTGGCGGTCATACCGGCTGGAGCCGTGCTTGGATCATCAATTTCTACGCCCGTCTGCATGACGGCGACACCGCTTTGAAGCACATTCAGGAGCTCTTGTCCAAATCTACACTGCCGAACCTGTTCGACACCCATCCGCCTTTCCAGATAGACGGCAACTTTGGCGGCTGCGCCGGCATTGCCGAAATGCTCCTCCAAAGCCAGGACGGCAGATTGGAACTGCTCCCGGCTCTGCCCGCAAAGTGGAGAGAAGGCAAAGTGAACGGACTGTGCGGCCGCGGCGGATTCCGGGTCGATATAGAATGGAGCGAAGGCAAGCTGCTGGAAGCCCGGATCACTTCTCTCAACGGCAGCGACTGTGAGATCCAGACACAGGAACCGGCCGCGGTTTACTATAACGGCCGTCCGATGGATGGACCGATTTACAAAGGGAACCGGATCACTTTCCAGACCAAAGCGGGAGAAACCTATCACCTGCGCAGAAAATAAAGAGATACAGTTTAACGATGAAAGCTCAATCATTGGAAAAAATCGTGGCCCATTGTCAGGCTCTGCTGAAAGTGGCGGAGTTCGAGGACTGGGCCGAAGCCATGAACGGCTTGCAGGTGCAGAACTCCGGCAAGGTCACACGGATCGCCGCCGCGGTCGATATCAGTCCGCGCACCGTCAAAATGGCCTGTGACGCCGGCGCAAACCTGCTGATGATCCATCACGGCTTTTTCTGGGGCGGGATGCGCCCCTGGACGGGCAAGCGCTATGAGATCCTGCGGATGCTGGTGCAAAACGACATCGCCGTTTACAGCGCGCATCTGCCGCTGGACGCTCATCCGACTTTGGGCAACAATGCGCTCCTTTGCAAAAAACTGGGTCTGAAAAAAGTAAAACCCTTCATGATGATGAAGGGCCAGACGATCGGCTTCAAAGGCGAACTGCGGATAGACCGTCAGCGCCTGAAGACGCTGTTTGAAAAGATACTTGGCGCGGAGTGCAGACTGCTGGCCTGCGGCCCGGAAAAGTGCCTGAGGATCGGTGTCGTTTCCGGCGGTGCCGGCGAGGAGACCGCGGACGCTTTCAATGAAGGCGTGGATACCTACATCACGGGCGAGGGACCTCACTGGACCTGGACGACCGCGCAGGAGCTGGGGATCAATGTTCTCTATGGCGGCCATTACAAGACCGAGCAGTTCGGCATCCAGGCTCTCGCGGAGAACGTTTCCAAAAAGTTCGGGATCCCCTGGAGCTTCCTGGACGATCCTTCGGGATTGTAGATGTAATAGAAAATTTATTTATCAATGGAGGCAATAGTTAGAAAAACATGACGAGGACATCTTCATGAAGATAAGGATTCTAACTTGCTTTTTTATTTGTTTTTTGATTTGTTTATCATTTATTTTTATAAAAAATAAACATGATAAATCAGTAAATTTAGAAAAAAGAGTAAAAAATATAGAAATCTTGTGTGAGGCTTATTTGAAATATGCCAAAACCAATTCAGCCCCTCCACAGCTCGAAAAGCTTTACTCCATCCTGGCAGAACAGGGAGTGAACTTTTACAGACCCGATGCTGACTCCGATTTTTTTTATTATCAACTTCATCCTCTGACAAACATAGATATCGAGCATGCACCAGACTTTGTCTGTTATTGAAGAAGTGTTCAATGATAACAAGGAAAAAATCCGCATAATGGCTTATGCGGATGGAAGTATTCGATTCTTAAAAGAATAATAAAATATGCAAAAGCTAAAGTACATATTGAAATTGATCTTTAAGACAGTTTGTATTCTATTCGTGATAATACTGTTTGGTTTTATAGGATTGATTTGCTATTGTTGGTTTACAGATGCACAATATTTGAGTGGAAAATGGAGTGGAAAAGATCCTAAATATCGACAACAAAGAGAGTATATGTATAGAAATGGACAACTTATTTATGCCCTTTATGAGTTTGTTTTTTATACTGAATTTGATCCAAATGAAATAAAAAATCTTTTTGAAATAAAAAAGTTATTGCTGGAACCCAGAAATATTGACGAATACGACAATGGAGAATTTGAAAAGTTAAGAGAAAAATCCAAATATTTTTATTTAAATCCGAATATTGATTTATGGCGGAAAGCAGTGTTGAGTCATCTTGAGAATATTGGAAAAGAAAAAAAATTTGAAGAAGAAAATGAAATAGCTGCGATTTTATGTGATCCGGAAGGAATCTATAAAGATAAATTTCCAATGATTAGATTTTCTTATCATACTTCTTTAGTTGAGTCTGTCCCGGTAGATTGGCTGGAACCTAACGCGGAGGCGCAGAAAGAATGGGAAGCCTACGAGCGGAGTTTATCCGAAGCGGGCGCGAAATGAAATACTGAACATGGAAACTTGAAGGAATAGAAATGAAAAAGCTGGAAAAAATAATTGAATCCTTGATCAAAGCTGTTTGCATTTTTTTATTATCGTTGATCGTATTCGGTTTAATTGGGATTGTATGTTTAAATGTGTACAATGATCTGACATGGGAATCCAGAAATCATCCCCGCCATGAGTTTATTGGGCGCCAGGGACAGCTTAAGATAGCATATCTTGGTTTTCGTTATGGTTATGTTA
>JAEENR010000073.1 GCA_016283885.1 Verrucomicrobiota bacterium | reverse complement strand
TCCGGATAGTTGGCAGGACACTGCAGCAATGTCGTCCGGGTCTTATCAAATAAAACTCCATTCTCACTGCTGTAAACCGTATTCATGTTATCCACATAAATGCACTTCAGCGCACTGCATCCCATGAAAGCAGAATCGCCTATATCATTTACACTGGACGGGATCGTTATGGCTTTCAAACCTTCGCACCCGGCGAATGCATAAGCCTCGATCGTTCTCACATCATAGGTATAGCCGTTCAATGTGATCTCAGGCGGTATTTCCACCGTACCGCTCAATTCTCCATTCTGGTCAATAATAGAAACAATTCCCGTCTTCATGGTTTGATCCAATGACTGGATACGGTAGATCAGTTCACCGATCATTATTTCATCTCCTGCGAGAGGATGCTCTTCCAATTCCTCTTCTGATGCAGGCGATCCACTTTCCTCGGACGCACCCGGATTCCCCGCCGCAACACCGTATTCGTCTGCGCCAGCAGCCTGGACACTGATAACGGGGGCAGCGTCTGCCAAGACAGCAAAGACAGATATCATCACCGCAACGCTGACGCACAAGATTGCTTTCTTATTTAGCATCATACTCTTCAAATACATAGGACTTGCATTCCTCTCCAGACCAGAGTTTGTAACACATTTACTGATAACTTTTAAAGATGAAATCAATTATTGAATCCTCAACAATTTCAACTATCTGTACAAACACTTATAGATCTCTGGTTTAGATCTTTATTATTCAAATGTGTTTCTTATAGTTTGCCCGGCAGATCCGTCTTTGCCGGTTCAGCCAGGAGATCGTACTCCCGGCAGTCGGTCACCTTCACTTCCAGGAAATCACCGGCTTTTTCCGGAGAAACACCGCGGACATAGACTCTTCCATCCACATCGGGAGCGTCACCGGCTCCGCGGGCGACCCAGTAAGAGGTATCCAGCGAAAGCAGTCTGCCCATGCTGCCGCGTGTCCGGCCGGATTCGCCATTCACAACCTCCACGCCTTCGATCTCGTTTTCCGCGATCGGTCGCTCCACCAGGACCTTCAGTGTCTTGCCAATCATGGCACGCTGCTGTTCCAGGGATATATCCCGCTGGAGACGCATCAGCCGTTCCAGGCGTTTTCTTTTCACCGCTTCGGGCACCGTGCCGGTCATCACCGCCGCGCGTGTCCCCTCCTGAGCCGAGTAGGTAAAGGCACCGACTTTCTGGAAACGCTGTTCTTTGACAAAATCCATCAGGCTTTGGAAGTATTCCTCCGTCTCGCCCGGAAAGCCCACGATAAAAGTAGTGCGGATCGTCACGCCGGGAATGCGCTCGCGGATCTTATCCAGCAGGGAGCGTATCTGTTTCTCCGGGGTACGCCGTCCCATGCGCTCCAGCATCACCGGATGGATATGCTGCAGGGGGATATCCACATACTTCACAGCCTTTTTGGAATGAGCCATGACCTCGATCAGTTCATCGGTCCAGTGCGCCGGGTGTGTATAGAGCAGCCTTACCCAGAAATCCCCGCGCAGCGCGCTCACCTTCTTCAGAAGATACGCCGCGGGATCCATATCCAATTTCAACTTCCCGCGCCGGATCAGATCCTGGCCGTACCAGGAAGTGTCCTGCGAAATAAGGTCTATCTCGCGACAGCCGTTTTTGATGGAAGCGCGCGCCTCCGTCAGTATATCTTCCGGCATACGGCTGCGGTAGCTGCCGCGTATTTGGGGGATCGCGCAAAAAGAACAGGCATGATTACAGCCCTCGCCGATCTTCAAATAGGAAAAATGTTTCGGTGTCAGCTCCAGCCGGGCTGTTTTGGCCGTATGGATATAGACAGGCCGTTTGTTCACCTGCATCCTGGCCGGCGGCAGCGGAGGGCGTTTACGCGGATTGGGATATTGACGGCAAAGATCCAGCACCTTCCGGCGGCGCTCGACCGCTCCACGAATGATCTCCGGCGCATCCTCCAGCTGATCCACCCCCATGAATGCGTCGATCTCCGGCATCAGACCCGGCAGATCATTGGGAAAGCGCTGCGGCAGACAGCCCGTCACCACGATCGCCTGCTCCGGATGTTCGGACAGGACACCGTTGTCATCATCGCGCTGACGCTTGCCGGCTTCCAGTATGACGGAAATGCTCTCCTCTTGAGCGGACTGGATAAAAGAACAGGTATTGATCAACAGCACATCCGCATCATTCGGATCGGCCGTCAAGACCATATCATGCTGCAAAAGCGCGCCCAGAATGATCTCTGAATCCACCAGATTCTTGGCACATCCCAGCGAGATCAGTGCGATCTTTAACTTGTCCTTCTCCATTGCCCCGCGCTCCTACACGTCGTAGTACATTTCGTACTCGATCGGGTGCGGACGCAGACGAAGTGTGGCCTCTTCTTTGCGTTTCATACCAATGTAAGTCTCCAGAAAATCCATGGAGAACACATCACCCTTGAGCAGGAACTCATGATCGGCTTCCAGACAATCCAAAGCATCCCCCAGATTGGCCGGGACACACGGGATATTCTTCAATTCTTCCGGAGGCAGCTCATAAATGTTTTTATCCATCGGCTCGCCGGGGTCTATCTTGTTCATCACGCCATCCAGACCGGCCATCAGCAAAGCGGAATAGGCCAGATACGGATTGGACGAAGGATCCGGCGGACGATACTCGATCCGTTTTGCCTTCGGATTCGAGCTGAATGTCGGGATGCGGATCGCGGCACTGCGGTTGCTGGCGCTGTAGGCCAGGTTCACAGGAGCCTCATAACCCGGCACCAGACGGTGATAAGAATTTGTGCAGGGACTGCAGATCGCGCACAATGCGCGGGCGTGCTTCAAAATACCGCCCATAAAGTGCAGAGCCATCGGACTCAGCCCCGCGTACTCACTGCCGGCAAAGAGTGGTTTGCCCTTCTTCCACAAGGAAATATGGATGTGCATCCCGGAACCGTTGTCCCCAAAGATCGGCTTCGGCATAAAAGTGGCTGTTTTGCCGTGGCGCACCGCGGTATTCTTGACGATGTACTTGAAGAGCATCATCTTATCCGCGGCTCTCAATAAAGTATCAAAACGGAAATCGATCTCAGACTGACCTCCGGCGGCCACCTCACGGTGCTGACGCTCCACCTGCAAGCCCAGCTCCTCCATGACCAGCACCATCTCGGTGCGAAGATCCTGCATCGAATCCGCCGGCGGCACCGGGAAATACCCTTCCTTGTGGCGTGTTTTATAGCCCAGATTCGGCATTTCATCGCGGCCGCTGTTCCAGATGCCCTCTACCGAATCGACCTTGAACGAACAGGCGTGATTCTGATTCTCATAGCGGACATCATCAAAAATAAAGAACTCAGCTTCCGCGCCCAGATACGCCGTATCGGCAAAACCGCTTCCCTCCAGGAAATTCTGAGCCTTTTGGGCGATCACACGCGGATCCCGGTTATAGAGCTCCCGCGTATTCGCCTCCAGGACACTGCAGGTCAAACTCAGTGTCGGAACAGCGCAAAACGGATCCATAAACGCGGTATCCGGATCCGGTACCACCAGCATATCGCTGGCCTCGATCGTCTTCCATCCGCGAATGGAAGAGCCGTCTATTCCAAATCCCTCTGTGAAAATTGTTTCTGTCAATTCACGCAGAGGTACTGAAAAGTGCTGCCATTTGCCAAAGGGATCCACAAACTTGAGATCCACCATCAGCGCTTCATACTTTTTTGCCATTTCTATGGCATTCTTGGCCGTGTTCATTATTTATCACTGCCGCGGCTGGTTCTCACCGCGCCAAGTCCTTATCCTAGAACAAAGACGCTCCCTTGACCAGTGAAAAGGGAGCGTCCCGCGAAATTATTACTCAAACCGGCACGGTCAGGCTCTTAGACCGCGCTCTCATCCACCTCGCCCGTGCGGATGCGGATGGCATCATCTATCGTGGAAACAAAGATCTTGCCGTCTCCGATCTTGCCCGTCCGAGCCGACTCGACGATCACCTTGACCGCCTGTGACACCTGATTATCCGGCAGCACGATCTCCACACGGATCTTTGGCAGGAAATCCGACGTATATTCACTGCCGCGGTAGATTTCCGTGTGTCCCTTCTGACGGCCGAACCCTTTCACTTCGCTGACGGTCATCCCGTCCACCCCCAGGGCTGACAAGGCTTCTTTAACATCCTCCAATTTAAATGGTCTAATGATCGCTTCAATCTTTTTCATAACAATAACAAGTTTAACATTAACGAGGGGGAACCACCTCAACGAGTCCGGGCTGCTCACCGCAAAGCACCCCCATGATTCTCTCTGTATCCAAGGTATTTTTCAAGGATATTCTGCGCGGTGCATTCCCAACAACAAGTCTCTCCGTTTCAACAATAAAACAGGAATCTATGTTTATTGGGCGGATGTGAGCGCTTCGTAAAAGCCGGGAAGGTCTTTCTTCAATCGGAGCAGTTTGCCCTGGGGTGTCATGAAACAATGCTCGGAACGCGCCTCACAGATCAGGACTCCCTGGGCGTTGGTCATGGTATATTTCAATTTCAGCCGGACACCGCCGCACTCTTCGATCGCTACGGCAATAGAAATCACATCCGCGAAACGGCTGCTGTTTTTGTACTCGCAGGCAACGGCGTTCACCGGTGAAATGACTCCGTTTGCCTCCAGTTTCTCGAACGCCCAGCCTATCTGGGCCAGGAAATCGACTCTGGCCTCTTCCATCCAGCGAACGTAGTTGGAATGATGGACAATACCCATCTTGTCTGTTTCATAATAATGGACCGTGTGCTGATATATTTTCATCGATGCTCGTTTTCTTAAAATATCTGTGCGTTCCGACGCAAATCTTTTCCTCCCGAAGGAGGAAACGCCGGCACTTCTTATACAATCTCCGGGCCAAACACGCAAATCATTCCCGCATCTCATTGACTTCACGGATCATGCGTCCGTTGTCATGCATGAGGTTCCAAAGTCTTTCCTGCTCAAACGTATCGATCGTCCAGTAACAGGTTCCTTTCAATCCAAAATCCAGAGCGGCTTTCCGCAGTTCTTTGACAAAACGGATCCCCTCGTCCAATGTGGCTTCATTTTCCTTGAAAGTCCCAAACTCACCCATGATCACCGGTTTGCTTTTTCTCAGACGATCGGCTTCCTCAGTCCGGAGTCCCATATTTTCCGTGAAATACCGAAAGACTTCCGCTCCATCGCCGGGATGACCCCAGCGGTAAACGTGGAAGTCCAGAAAATCAATATCCGTTCTCAGCAGCTCCAAGGCTGTCATAGGATAGCGCAGGTCGTCCACACCGGGGATACGGCGGATGCCCATGGAGTTTTCATAAGTTTTCCCGACCGCTCCCAGCGCAAATGTCCCCTCGCCCACAGGCAGTTCCGGCAGGACTTCACTCACAGCTTGTTTCATGGCCGTGTAATAATTCCTGATGGCCGCGTTAGCCAGGGCTCTCCGCTCTGAATCGTTCGTCATGTCAAACACGCGGCCGTTCAGAAAAGTATAGCCCCCGTTCGTCTGGCTGAAAGGCGGCTGATCACAGTAAAAAGCAAACTCATTCTGCATGGTCACCGCAAACAGTGTGTTTAAAAGCGCCGGATCTTTTGCCCGGATGTATTCCAGAAAAAGCCGAATGTAGAGCTGTTTGGCACGAATGCCCTCCGCCGAAAAAAGCACTCCCTGCCCGGAAGCTCCATCCGCTAATTTTCTGAAATAATCGTTATCCATCATTTCATTCTCGGTAAAACACGGCATCACGTAGATCCCGTATTTTGCGCATTTTCTCAGAAAATCCACCACATTCTCCATATAAGGTGCATAAAGCCCTTTTGTATCAGCGGGGCCGGACATCCCTTTCATGCGGCGGTCGCGTCCGCCTGTTTTGATAAAGACTCTCACCAGATTGTAATCATACTTTTTGATGGTACGCAAAACCGATTCAACATGATAAGGATCGTAACAGACCGGCAAACCTTTGATCGGAGGTTCAAAGGTATCATGATCTCCCAGCGTGATCCCGCAGAAGTTGACACCTTTGGCGATAAATTCCCTGTCCGTTCCCGAATAGATAAAACGCCCCTTTTCTTTGTCAATGACGATCCTCGCCGGTTTCGGACCGTAAAGAGAGGAATAGTCGGCCCGCAAATCGACCTCCACCGTTTCACTTTCATTGCCGGACTCATCCAGAGCACACAGGTAAAGTTTTTCATCTGTAATATCACCTGTTTCCCATAAGTTCGTCGGACGGTCCAGCTGTGCCACGGTTTGACCTTTTGCCGTTTTGATCACTGCCCGGCAATAGTTTGTCATATCGGGCCGCCATTTGAAGTGAAGGAGCGTTTGTTCCTGCTGCTTGAAAACGTCCGGATAGACCAAAGGATAATCTCCTTTATGAACTTCCGCCTGACATAAAACGGCGCAGGCGCAAAGCATCCAAACCCAACTCAACAAACGACAGACGTTCTTGTTCATGATCCTTATTCTCTGCATTACCAATTCTTTCTGTACACACTGGGACTGATGCCCTCTACTTTTTTAAAGATGCGCGAAAAATAGCCGGGATCCTCCATAC
The DNA here is from genome assembly GCA_016283885.1 of Verrucomicrobiota bacterium. Lineage (GTDB taxonomy): Bacteria > Verrucomicrobiota > Verrucomicrobiia > Limisphaerales > UBA1412 > UBA1412. Next base: position 1,678 of record JAEENR010000073.1, on the reverse strand, counting down.
CGCACTGGACGCAGATCTGATCCAGCGTCAGATCACTGAACCGCAGAAGCTGTTTGGCCTGGGTGATCCGCTTCTGGAGAATGTAGTTATTGAGCGTCATACCGAACTGATCACGAAAAATGCGTGTCAGATAGAATTTATTGATGAAAAACTTCTGAGCCAGGAAATCCAGAGTGATTTTCTCGTGGAAATGCCGGTCAAGATACTCCTGGATCTGGAACAGGTTCCGTCTTTTGGAGGTTTTATTGCGGATGCCGGGATGCCAGCTTTCGGACATGATAAGTGTAAGCAGCGAAGCCAGATGCTCATTGATCTTCATATCCCGCAGATGATCCGAGGAGGACGAGAGATCAAAAAGGGTCTCCCAAAGAGAAGAAAAATGAGCGATATCCCGCGGCTTGAAACAGCATTGGCCGCCGCGTTCCAGGTATTTGTTGTAGATATTGCTGAGAGACGGCCCGTAAAAATGGATCCATTTCAGGTTCCAAAGCCGTGCATCCGTGCTGTGGGAATAATGCTTGTGGCAGTCAATAAAAACACAATCCCCCGGCTCCAGTGGATATTCCTTTTCTTCATACTTGATTATTCCTGAACCGGATATGACGAAAAAGAAAAGATAAGAGCTGAGATTTGAACGGGTGCAGGTGTGAGGCTGCATGGCTTGCAAACGGCCGATTTCCTGCAAATGCAGCAGAGCGCTCCTGGCAAAAAATCCCGGAGTGTAAATCACACGCTTGGAATCCACTATGAAATTAGATTCACCGGAGAAAAGCGACCGCTTCTGCTCGGTTCCCATCGGGCTTATCCTACTATTTTCCCCAAAAAAGTCAATATAATCCAAATAAAAGCCAATATGACCTATTCACATACACCCTAAAAAGTGTAAACTAATCCCCGTCTGGAGGCGCGGGATACGCGTCCAAAGGGAGATTGTAATGAGTAAAAAGGCATTGATCACAGGCGTTACCGGACAGGATGGCTCCTATCTGGCAGAATTACTTTTGGAAAAAGGGTATGATGTGCACGGCATCATTCGCCGTTCTTCCGTGGACTTCAGGGAACGCATCGCACACCTGGAGGGAAATCCCAGATTCCATCTGCACTACGGGGATATGGGCGATTCCATGAGTCTGATGGCAGTCGTCTCATCGGTTCGTCCCGATGAGATCTACAACCTGGCCGCGCAGTCCCATGTGCAGGTTTCCTTTGACGAGCCGGAGCTGACAGCCGATGTGGACGCGACCGGCGTTCTGCGCATACTGGAAGCTGTCCGCCTGAACGGTCTGACTCAAACCTGCCGCATCTACCAGGCATCCACCTCGGAACTTTACGGCAAGGTGGAAGAAGTCCCGCAAAATGAAAACACACCGTTCCATCCCTACTCCCCTTATGCTGTGGCCAAGCAGTACGGCTTCTGGATCACCAAGGAATACCGCGAAGCCTATAATATGTTCTGCTGCTCCGGTATCCTTTTCAACCACGAAAGCGAACGCCGAGGAGAAACTTTTGTCACACGCAAGATCACACTGGCCGCCTCCCGTATCCGCCAAGGCAAACAGGAAAAGCTCTACTTGGGCAATCTCTCTTCCCTGCGCGACTGGGGCTATGCCAAGGATTATGTGCAGTGCATGTGGCTGATCCTTCAGCACAACAAGCCGGAAGATTTTGTTATCGCCAC
>JAEENR010000072.1 GCA_016283885.1 Verrucomicrobiota bacterium | reverse complement strand
TGCCTGGAGATGAGGATAAGGTCATCGTCGAAGCAATTGCAGATGGTTACGTTCCCGGTTCGGATTCTCCGGCTGGAAGTACATACCCTGTCAAAGCGTCTATTTCCGGCAGCGCTACACGGTATTATGAGTGTGATGTTATTGGCGGAGGTGTTGTGATAGTAACAACCAGACCTCTGACGATCACGGCACCGACACTGTCGAAAGCGGTGGTGTATGGTTCACCTGTACCGGAGATGGAAGCCATCATCGGAGACGAACTCGTTGCCGGTGATACAGTCATAGCAACTGTTGACACAGAATATGAACAAGGCAGCGGAATAGGCAGCTACACGACCAGCATTGGAGAAGTCCGTGGAGCTGAGAACTATGTCGTGAATAAAGTAGCAGGTTCATTGAACGTGACAGCCAAAGCATTGACGATCAAAGCTCCGACTACGGAAGTGGTGTATGGCTCACCTGTACCGGAAATGGAAGCTATCATCGGAGAAACAGTTGAAGGCGACGAAGTGGTTGCAGAGGTTACTACAGACTATATGATAAATTCCGATGCTGGGGTTTACGCAACACGCATTGGAGCAGTCAGTGGAGCCGATAACTACAAAGTGAAGAAGGTTAATGGTAAGCTGACAGTGAAGAAAGCGGATCAGAAGATCACATTCCAGCCGGTGGGGAATATCTTTATCGATCCAGTGGAATTGGTTGCTGTAGTGGACAGCGGTTTGGAAGTGGAATTCACCAGCAGTAATCCTAAAGTGCTGACTATTGAAAGAAATATAGCAATACCAGTTGGTAATGGCACTGTAACGATTACAGCGATCCAGGCAGGTAACAAGAATTACAATCCTGCTAAAGCCAAACAAGATGTAACAGTGACCTATAAGAAGTCTCCGATCATTACTTGGAGACCGACTCCGCTGGTTTACGGGACATTGCTGGGTGATGACCAGTTAAATGCCACGGCCGCTAATGAAAAGGGTGAAAAGGTGGAAGGTATGTTTGTCTATACTCCGGGCGCAGGAACATGCTTGGAAGTGGGCAGACAGACCCTGTTCGCGACCTTTACACCGGATGATCAGGAGCACTATTCTCGTGTTTTTGTAAGTACTTCCATTATCGTGACTAAGGCAGAGATGCTCATTACGTGGGATCCTGTGAAGATTACATACGGCACGGCGTTGGGTGAGGAACACTTTGATTTGATTGCGACAGTAGATGGCAAGCGGATCGAAGGCAAAGTGGAAAATCAGTCTCCGGCGATCGGAACAGTAGTCCCTGTCGGCAGCGAGCTGCTTTTGAGCGCGACCTTTGTACCGATGGATACGACCTATGAGGCGCAGAACGCATCTACATCATTGACGGTCACTCCCGCAGAGCCAATCGTGACGATCGGCAACCCGGAAGATCCGGAAGAAGCAATCACGGTCGTTTATGGCGACACAGTGACGGATGAAGTTACCGGAGCGCGGGCCGTCTGGTTTGTGGGTGAAGAAGAAGTCGAGGTAGAAGGTGACTTCACCTATTTGGTTTATGGCACGGATACCGAAAGCGAGACCATGTTGGATGAAGAAACGATCCTGCCCGTGGGTGAATATCTGCTGACGGCGGTCTTCGCAACAGAAGATAGCAACTATGTGGAGAAAACAGTTTCCAACGAGGTTACACTGATCGTGGAGCCGGCTGTACCGACGGTGATCGTGGAAGATGCCGGGTTCGAGTTTGGAACGGTGATCACGGATGAAGACCTGAGCGCGATGGCGGCAGGTATTCTGGAAGAACCGGTGGATGGAGCCTTTGAGTTCTTTGTGGCCGGAGTTCCGCTGAACGAGCTGGCACAGCCGCTGGCGGTGAGAGCCTATCCGCTGACAGCGCGGTTCATTTCCGCTGACCCGAACTACACGGACGCGGAATCCGAAGAAAACGCGTGGCTGACCGTGACACAGTCCGATATGGGAGTGGTGACATGGCAGCCGAAGACAAAGATCACCTATGGTGAGACGATCGCGCTGGATGCTGTGGCCACGGTAAATGATGTGGTGATCGCTTCCGGTGATGAACTGAGCTACATGGTGAAGTACGAAGGCGAAGTCTATCCGCTGGAAGAAGGAGAGATCTTGAATGCCGGCGAGTATGAAGTAATGGCCGAATATGTTACCCCGTTAGGCGGTGGCTATGCCGATGCCCGAACAGAATGGATCGGGGTGACAGTGCTTCAGGCTGTTCCGGTGCTGACATGGACTCCGGCGGCGATGAACTATGGCGAAGCCCCGGCATCGGCTCAGATGAACGCGGAGGCTGATGTGGAAGGTACGTTTGAATATCCGGAAATGAGCGGCTTGGATGCCGGAGAATACAACATGACAGCGATCTTCATCCCGGAAGACAGCAACTACGCGATCAATACAGTCGAAGCGATACTGGTGGTGAAACCCATCGTGCCGATGTTGATATGGGCTCCGGCTCCGATAAACTATGGTAACGCTCCGACAGCTGCCCAGATGAACGCGGAGGCTAATGTGGATGGCAAGTTTGAATATCCGAAGATGAGTGGACTGGATGCGGGAGAATATCGCCTGACAGCTAAATTCATTTCTGATGATACAAACTATGCAGTCAGCACAGTTGAAGCGACATTGGTTGTGAACCCCATTGCCCCTGTGATCACCTGGGCAACGCCTGCACCCATCACGGATGACACTGCCTTGAGCGATGCACAGTTGAATGCAACGGCTAATGTGGAAGGTACGTTTGAGTATGATCCGAAGGTGGGAACCTATCTGGAGGCCGGAACACACACGCTCACAACGGTCTTCACTCCAAAGAGCCAGAATTACACACAGGCCGCAGCCAGTGTGGAACTGGAGGTTGAACCGTCCATCGAAGTGGAAGTGACTTGGGAAACTCCGGAACCGATCGAATACGGCACACCGTTGAGCGAAGCCCAGCTGAACGCCAAGGCCAATGTGGAAGGATATTTCTATTACAACCCGGCATTCGGCACTGTGCTGGACGGCGGCGTGCATAAACTGTCGGTCATCTTCAAACCGGCCAACGAGAAATACAAGAATCAGTACAAAGAAGTCGAGCTGGTGGTGAAGGGCGGCGAAGAGCCGAAGATCATCAGCTACAAAGTGGATCTGGAAGCCGGTACGATGACTATAGAATTCACTTGCAAGCTGTACGAAAGTGAAGACGGCAAGAACTGGACACTGGTGGAAGGTGCCAAAGATACCTGCACCGTAAGTCTCAAACAAGGTAAGACGAAATTCTATTGCGCGGGCAAATAGTCTGAAATAGATGAAACGAAGACACCCTGTCTTGAGCAATCAGGACAGGGTGTTTTTTTGAAAGGACCCGAAGGAAATCTATGATCCAAAATAAGGACAGCGGCAGAAGTGGCCGGGCACGCCGGGAAGCTCGCTCATGCCGGGTGCTGTCTGCCGGCATTCGGGCCGGGCTTGATGACAGCGCGGATGGAAACGGCAGCCCTGGGGCATATCGTAGAGGGGAGGCACCTGGCCGGGGATGGCGTGGAGCCGTTTGACATTGAGGCCGATCCTTGGTACCGCGGCCAGCAGCGCTTTTGTATAAGGGTGAGCCGGGGCATCCAGTATCTGCCGCGTGGTTCCCTGCTCTACGATCTGGCCGGCGTACATGACGGCGACCCGGTCGGCAATTTGCGAGACGATCCCCAGGTTGTGCGTGATCAGCAGGATGCTCATCCGGTACTGGGTGCGCAGTTCGTTCAGCAGACAGAGGATCTGCGCCTGGATGGTGACATCCAGCGCGGTCGTCGGCTCATCGGCCACCAGCAGTTTGGGACGGCAGGCCAGCGCCATCGCGATCATGACACGCTGTTTCATACCGCCGGAAAGCTGATGCGGATATTCGTTCACCCGCAGCTCCGGGGAGGGGATGTCCACTTCCTCCAGCGCGCGGATACATTGTTCGCGGGTCGCCCGTTCGGGTTGATGCAGGGTGAACGCTTCCATGATCTGGGCACCGATCGTCATGGTCGGGTTCAGCGCCAGAGCCGGATCTTGAAAAATATAGCTGACCCCTTTGCCGCGGATGCCGCGCAGTTCTTTGGGACTGAGAGCAAAGGTGTCGCGGCCCTCCAGCAGGACGCGGCCGCCCAGATGTTTGACACTGGGGATGAGCCGGGCGATGCTCTGGGCGGTGATGCTCTTGCCGCAGCCGCTTTCGCCCACCAGACAAACGATCTCGCCGGTGTTGATGTTCAGGGAGAGATCCTCCACCGCACGCAAAAGTCCGTCATCGGTTTCAAAACCGAGACTGAGGTGTTCTATCTGGAGCAAAGGATCAGACATGGTAAAAAGTCTTTTATAAAAAACAGGCCGTATGGTCATTCCATACGACCCGTGTGATTCATATCAAAAAAGACTAATAGGCAACATCCACCCAGGTCTCTTTCTTGCTGCCTTTGTACATGGCTTCCATGACGGCGACGCGCTTGGCGGCTTCCATCGGAGTCAGCAGCGGTTCATCTTTCTTGCCCTGGACGGCATTGATGAACTGATGGATGGGCAGTGCCGGAGATTTCGGCAGCTTGGTCCAGGGTTCGCGTCCGTCCGCGCCTTGAACCTTGCTGGATCTGAAATAGAGATCACCGCGGTCAATGATGGCGTGACCTTCCGTGCCGGAGATCATCAGCGTGACGGGGCATTCGATGTCCACCCAGCCGGCGGTGAGTGTCGCGGTCAGACCGTTCTTGAAGTGCAGCAGACCCTGGCCCATTTCATCGGTGGGACCGTAGTTGCCCACAGAGATCTGGATATCCGCGGTGGCGCGTTCCACGTCGCCGAAGATCCACATCAGGATATCGAGCATGTGTGTACCTAAATCGCCGAAACCGCCGCAGCCGGATTGGGAGACATCAGCCATCCAGCGCCAGTCAGTGTCGAACCAGTGACCCAGAGAACCGCTGTGGCAGTTCCAGGCACTCGCGCGGGTGATCTTGCCGAACGCTCCGTTGGCCACCTGTTCCTTCAGGAAGATGTGCTTCGGATCGGTGCGCATGAAGTAACCGGTCGTGTAGAGGACTCCGGCGTCTTCCAGAGCCTTGGCCATGGCATAGCTGTCCTTGGCGGAGATGCCCATTGGCTTCTCGATGAAGGCGTGCTTCTTCGCTTTGGCTGCGGCTTTCACCAGAGGCTCATGGCGGTTCGTTTCGGAGCAGATCACAACGGCCTGCACTTCGGGGTCGTTCCAAACCTTGTCGGCGGAATCGGACAGAGCTTCGCACTTCTGGAAGTCGGCCCATTTCTTGGCGCGTTCCGGATCGTGGTCGTAGCAGTATTTCACTTTCACATCTTTGCGTTCCTTCATCTTGTTCATGAAGTCCGGTGTGTGGATGTGCGCGCAGCCGACAAAAGCGATCGTCGTTTTGGCGGCATCATCTGCCTGTGCCAGAGCGGAGGGCATCATGGCGGCGGCAGCTCCAAGGATAGCCGTGGATTTCACAAAATCACGGCGGGATAATTTAGTTTCCATAATCAAAAAAATTTATTTCGTTTCTGTTTCGTTTATTTCAGACCCAGGACATCCTGCATCGTATAGATGCCCGGTGTTTTGTTCGCGCACCAGACGGCGGCACGCAAAGCTCCGTTGGCAAAAGTCTCGCGGCTGGAGGCTTTGTGGCTTAGTTCCACACGTTCGCCCTGAGCGGCGAAGATCACCGTATGATCTCCCACGACATCGCCGCCGCGCAGAGAGTGCATCCCGATCTCCTCGGAAGTGCGCTCGCCCACGATACCTTCACGGCCATGGCGGACGACCTGTTCATACTGCTGATGGCGCACCTCGGCCAGGATACGGCCCAGGGTGTCAGCTGTTCCGCTGGGAGCGTCCTTCTTGTGACGGTGGTGCATTTCCACTACTTCGATATCGAAGGAAGTGCCCAGGATCTCGGCGGCCTTGCGGGCCAGCCAGAAAAGGGTATTGACTCCGGTGGAATAGTTGGAAGTCCAGACCAGAGGGATCTGTTTGGCCGCGCGTGTGATCTGCTCCTTCTCTTCAGGAGTGTGCCCGGTAGTGCCGATCACCAGCGGCTTTTTCAGCGCGGCGCACTGCTCGGCCACAGAGGCTGTCACGGCATGAAAGCTGAAATCAATAACGACATCGCAGTTCCGGACAGCGGCTCCGATATCGTCACCCATATCCGCCGCGGCGGTCACCTTGACTTCATCCATCCGTTCCGCGCAGGCGATGAGCATCTGGCCCATCCGGCCCTTGCATCCTATGATCGCGACATTAGTCATATACGGTCTCGGCGTTCCGGCGGGTTAGATGATGCCCAGATCGGTCAGGGTCTGCTTCACGACGGCCTGGCTCTTTTCGGTCAGACGGAAGAGCGGCAGACGCACATCCGGGCGGCACTTGCCCATCAGCGCCAGAGCGGCCTTGACGGGGACCGGGTTCGTTTCCACAAACAGATTCTTGAAAAGGGGATAGTATTTTTCGTGGATGGCCAGCGCCTCGGCGGTATTGCCCGCGGCAAAGGTGCGCACCATTTTGCAGACTTCAGCCGGGATGACATTGGAGGCCACACTGATGACACCGTGCGCGCCCACTGCCATAAAGGAGAGAGTCAGCGGATCGTCGCCGCTCAGGATGGTGAAGTCCGGCCGTTTGACAGCGGCGCGGATCTGGCTCACGCGGTCGGAATTGCCGCCGGCTTCCTTGATGGCCACGATATTGGGATAGGCTTCGGCCAGGCGTTTGACCGTGGGAACGGCGATCTCGATGCCGCAGCGTCCCGGTATGCTGTAGAGCACGATGGGGAACTTCACGCTTTTGGCCAGCATCCCGAAATGCTCAAACAGACCATCCTGTGAAGGCTTGTTATAATAAGGAGCGATGATCAGGCTGGCATCCGCGCCCAGCTGTTCGGCTTCTTTGGTGAAGGCAAGCGCCTCGGTGGTGCTGTTGGCACCCGTTCCGGCCAGCACCTTGATGCGTCCGGCAACCGTTTTGACGGCCAGATCGATCACGTGCAGATGTTCCTCCACAGTCAGAGTCGGGGATTCCCCCGTGCTGCCCACAGGAACGACTCCATCCACACCTTTTGCGATTTGGTCGTTGATGATGGAAACAAAAGCCTCTTCATCAATTTTACCGTCCTTGAACGGTGTGACTAACGCCGTATATACACCTTTAAACATAACTATAATCCTTAGCTTTTTAAAATTATTCTTATTAGATCTCCACTTGTCCTCTGAAAGCGATCTCCGCCGGACCCGTGAGAGTCACATTTTTGAAAGCGGCTCCCTCGCGGACAAACCCGACTTGCAGGATATCTCCTCCGCGGGTATGGATCTTGACCGGACTCTGTAAGTGAAAAATTGCCGCGCTGACCAGTGCCGTAGCGGTCACGCCTGTTCCGCAGGCCAGAGTTTCTCCCTCCACGCCGCGCTCATACGTGCGCACCCGGATAGAGCCGTCGGGCATCCGCTGGGCAAAGTTGACATTTGTTCCCTTGGGCGAAAAATAAGGATGATACCGCAGAGCTTCTCCCCATTTCTTTACGGGGACGGACTCGATATCGTCCACAAAACAAACCGTGTGGGGAACGCCGGTATTGAGAAAATGCACTTCCCCGGTCTGATCTTCCCAGCTCAGGTGGATATTCAATGAAAGACTGTGCGGCTGAGTCAGTTCCACCTTGACCTGATCACCCAGGAATTCCGCGTGGATAATGCCGGATATCGTTTCAAAACTCACCGTGGGGCCGATATCGGGCACCAGTGTCTGGATAAAACGGGCAAAACAACGGCTGCCGTTCCCGCACATTTCGGCCTCGCTGCCATCGCTGTTGTAAAAGCCCCAGGCAAAATCCGCTTGACCGCTCTTGCAGTTCTCAAGAAGGATAAGTCCATCGGCTCCAATACTTTTCTGACGATGACACAATCGAACGATCTGTTCCGTTGTCAGGGACAGATGTCCATTTCGATTGTCTATCAATATGAAGTCGTTCCCGGCTCCATTCATTTTTATAAAATCCACCAGCATAACCGCCTCTTTGATTTTAACTAACTCTCCTTTTCGATTCAAGGGGGAACGTACCCTTCTTTTATTTTAAATTTTCCTAGATCAGTCCCCGTTTTTTCAGCAGGGCTTCCATGGCTTTGTCCATCACCAGATCCGCCAGCGGCCGGGTGCAGTTGTCCAGAGCCGTGTTGGCGGCTTTCAGCTTCAGGATGTCTCCGATCTTGGTCACGGGATCCTCGGTTTCCAGTGCTTGTTCTATATTGCGCAGAGCCGTTTCGATCTTCTCGCGCTGTGCCGCCGGAAGTTCCTCTCCGCAATCCGTTAAGCCGTTGCGTGTCGCCAGGATGGTGTCGCGGGCGCGGATCTTGATCTCGATCCATTGGCGGGCTTTGATGTCGTCCCGCGCGTGGTCAATGGATTCCTGCACCATTTTTTGAACATCTTCGTCTTTGACGTCGATCGTGGATTTGATCGGCACCACGACTTCTTTGCCGGTCTTGGTATCCCGTGCCAGCACGTGCAGGATGCCGTCCGCGTCTATCTCGAATTGAACTCCCACACGGGGAACCCCTTTGGGAGCCGGTTCAAAGTCAATGGTAAAGCGCCCCAGACTCCAGTTGTCAGTCGCGCGTTCCCGTTCTCCCTGAAGCACATGGATCAGCATATTGGGCTGGTAATCCACCGCTGTCGTAAACAGCTCGCCGGCCTTGGTCGGGATAGTCGTGTTTCGGGGGATGATCACGTTCATCAGTCCGCCGAAAGTTTCGATC